>CAXUOL010000337.1:0-7365 GCA_964252435.1 uncultured Nostoc sp. | reverse complement strand
GCACAAAATTCATTCTGAATTCTGGCTCCTGACTCCTGAATTCTGTTTCGATAAATAGGGGTTGCTGAACATCTAAAAATCCCCTAAAAGCTAGATAACTGCACAATTAATTAATATGATCTGCTATTTGTCGTAATTTAATCTGCAATTTATTTTCAATTGTAGTTTCTTGTGAAAGACCAAAAAGTTTTAAAGATTTCAAAAATTTACTTTTTACATTTTGTTGATAAGCTACTTCAACTTCATTAATCTTTTTAGAAGATTCATCAGTTTTTTGTTGAATATCTCCTAAAAAAGCCTTAATTGAGCCTTTATTATATCCCAAAATATAATCAAGCAGTTCTGTTTTATCTACACCAAGTAAATTGTGTAATAATTGGTTACGAAGGTCATCTTCTCTTTCTCTCTGATATTGGCATGACCATGACAAAACTTCCCAAGGCTTAAAATCCTGTTTAAGTTCACATAGCCATTTAAACTGTCTGCTATTATTCAGCTTAAACCTTCTATGACTTTCTTTTTGATATTTTTCCCAAAATGGAAAATCATATTCATTATAGACAGGAACAGGAAAATTTAAACTCTTTAAAAATACTGCGATATTTTCGGGAATCTTCAATTGACTAAGATTATTCTGAGATTTAATAAATAATCCATCTCTATCCCAATCTACTATACTTGATAGATTGAGAAGAGAATCATTATTTTTTCTTTTTTGTGAAATAATAGCAGCTTTTAAAAATGTCTCTTGAGTGGCGTTTAAAAGTGCTATTCCCTGGATATAGTTTTCTTGATTAAAGAATATCTCAATTAAATCAAGAGAAATAACTATTCTACTAACTGCTGATTTAGCTTCAAACTCTTGACCTTTGATAAAGGAACTCTTGATATTAAATAAATCAACAATTTTATTTATTTCATCCATTACCTCATCATCAACTATATCGGTCAAAATTTCTTTTGCAGCAGCAGGTAATCCTTTGATAATTAATTGCTTTGCTTTTTGAATCTGCATTCCTCGCCAATAATTAGAGCTTTCAATAGCTTGTGATTTAGATTGATGCTCATAATTTTCATCAAAATATTCATTACTAACTAAAAACTTAACTTTCTGAAATCTGCCTAAGCTAACAAATTGTATAGCAGAAGATATAGCTGGTGTTCCAGCTTGATGACTAACATAAACGGGTTTTAGTGGATTAAAGTCTAACTTGCGGAATGCTTCTTCTACCAAAGAAAGGGTTTCATTCCAATTATCTATACCTTTATTATCATTTTTTGGTGCAAGATATAAAAATTCTAATTGACACTCAAATTTTCTTTGTAAGTACCACTCTAATAGAGGCTTAAGTGTACAAGTGTCTTGCCAGTAGGGACATTTTTCATAAATTAATTTGTCTTGATTGAATATTTGAGATTGGTCTGTGAGCAGAATTATAATTCTTTCCGGCTTGATACTTTGTTCTACAAAATATTGATAATAAGTATCAAGCAGTGGAAACTTTAAATCTGACTCGTAATAATCAGGCTGATTTTCATATACTAGACCTAAAACTCTAGCAGGTACTGTATATCCAGCCTCTTTATTATATGGATCTTTCTGAGGAGGTGAAGCAAACACTGTACACTGCAAATCATCGCTAACTTCACTATATAAACTTCCCCAATTTTTATTCTTTTTGAGGAGAACATCGCTATTACCTGTTGTAACAATCCAAATACTCATATTTACTCCCCCCAAAGTTTGGTAAATTCGCTGGTTGCTAAGAAAGTTAAAAATTCTTGTGTTTTCTCATCTTTTTTATCAGGGAAAATCGTTAGTAACTCTACATACCTTCTTCCCTGACGCTTCATTTCTCCGTCTTTGATTTTATAGTGCGGGTACATTCGATGCCAAATTCTACCAATTTGACTCATTTTACCTGTAAGACTTGAACCTTTAATTGATTTGCTTCCTTGGTAATTACCGTGAAACCATCTCACAGCTAAACTATCATCTTCATTTTCTGCAATGCGTCCCCAAACTTGAACTTTTTGCGGATGGAATGATTCACGCCATAAACTTACTTTACTACTCGCAATTTTACCCTTTAATTTCAGCCAGTTGTTGACAGGTTTCTGAATATCATTCAGGATATTTGTAATATGGTTGATGTTATTTACTGGGAAGTAGTATTGATTTGATTGCTTGGAGAATTCCCAATGACAACCTATCATAGGTTTACCATCTAAATAGTCTGGAAAGAATAGACGATGGTCAATGCGTCGCCACGATTTACCAAAGCCACCAAGCAGCATAGCAAATCTTAAAATTTGTGTTGCTAATGTTTTTAATTCTTTTTTGTATTCTTTAGAGACTGTACCCATGCTAAGAATATTTAAAGTTCCTGCATTTAATTCATAAATAGGCATGGTTACATTACCATACCGATATACATCCATTTCTAAATCGACAGCATTAAAAGCAATTCCTAGTTGTCCGACAACAGCACCATTTCTGCCTGCAAATCCTCCCCAAAGTTCTCTAGTTAATTCTTCTGCTGTATTTTCATCAGTAATGCCACTAAATAACCGCAAGGTGTGACCACGTAAAGCAGCTTTAAAAGTATTGGGACGAAACTCACCTGTTTTATCAATTAATTGTGAGGCTAATCCTTGTCCACGCAGATTAACAGTGACTAATTTGGTTTCTGGGTGATTTATCGGTTGACCATAACCAGCACTAACTCTAGAACCAATACCTCGTTCTATAGCTTTATCCCAAATACTCCAAATAATCTCCCATTCACTAGCTTTTAGTGCTTCGGTGCTGGAAATGCCGAATATTAAGGTAGGTTGATAGAGGGATATCTGAATAAATGCCGAGTGGCTACCGTTATTTTTAATTTGCCAATCTTGTTGAGGATGAACTACATCAATTAATGGTTGGTCAACCCAAGTTGCGTCTTTAGGATAACCCCCATGAAAGCGAAGAATTCCCGGTATGGCATCGTTGTGAGTCAGTTTACCACCACAATATCTTACACCCTGTTCTAAGCTACAAGCACGTAAAAAAGCGCCTTTCATGCTTGCGCCTGGGTAAAATGGAAATCCCTTAGCGGCGATGACTGGCCGAATTATATCTTCGTCTTGCCCACTATTAGAAACAAAACGCCAAGTTATTTTATATTCTTTTGTTTTAACATTGGTGTTAAATGTGGGAGGGTCGATTGCAGAACCTTCTACCCATTCATCAACCCATCTCTCAGACTGTTCGGGATTTCTGATATATTGAATCTGCCCGCGCCCTGAAATTTGCGCTTGAAACATTAACGGAACTTCATTACTATTATTCATCTGCAAATCCTGATTTCTTGTAGCGCTGAGTCCACCAAACCAAACTGTCACAGAATTGAGTCAGCACAGCTAAACAAATTCTTTGGTCTTCAATGGGAAGTTCCCATAATTTGGCGGCGAACTGCTGAATTTTTGGGGTGTCATTATTGCTGACATCTTCTTGAGGAAGCTTAATTCCAGCCAGTTGCATAATTTTGACAAAGCTTTTCCATGTATCGCGCCAATATTCGCCTTTGGCTTTTTCTTTGTCTAAAAGTCGCAATTGTTCTCCCCAAAACCTCTCTAAGCCGTAAGCTACAGTTATTCGCATTTTGTGAGATTGACCAATAACACCTTTTTGGTCGCGGTGTTTGAGGACTAGGCGTTGTGCTTCTTGGTCTAAGTCGTAAGATTTCCAAGTCATATATTCACACCCCATTTAAAGTTAAACTACAGTGACCAAAACCAATGGATTCTAAACCACCAAGATAAATATCTGTGCTTTGAGTACCATTTAAAGGTTCCCATTGTTTACCTGATTTATCATCTTTGATGGCGATGGGAAAGACTAAAATAGTTCCTTCTGGTAAGGCTTCAGTGTTAAAGAAGCCACCACCATCGACAACCTTTTGGTCAGGTTTTAAGCGCACGCGACTTTGACGATATAAAGCCATGTCATGAATCATGGAAATATCACTATCGTCTACTATTACTGCTGGCTTTTCTTTTCCTGATGGAAACCAAGGGGATAAGTCTACAGTTTTGTTGATGGTCAAAAATCCTAAATTGAAAAACAGGGTCTTTTTACCTTGAGATTCCCGCGCTTTTAAGTTCTTTGAGCCTATATAGGGGTCTGGTATATCTATTTCTTTGAGAGATTTCCCATTAAATTTGACAGTATCGCCAGCAATTCTTTGGTAGCGTTGGAGCAAACGTGGACTACTTACCCAGACAATTGGTTGACCAGGACAAAAGACCGGTAGCCAGAGAATAGAAGCGTATTCAAATTTAATAATAGACTCGTTATTAATTTCTGATTGTTCTGAACCTGCTTCATTGCCATACCAATAATTTGCTGCTTGTTCTCCATCTAGCAGGCGCATTTCTGAACGCAGGCGACCGCGAATCGAACTACCGGGAAGAATACCAGTTTGAGTAAATTGGTCGCGGAAAATGAGGTTTAAATTACCGCTTTCTTCTCCAGCAGTTGCACCGACGTGCAGAGGTGCTAAAGTTTCAATAATTCCATAAGCTTTTTTGTACATTTTAGGCGACTCCTTTAATTTCTGTTGGCAAACATAAACCGCATCCTACACGTTTAAGGCTGTAACCTTCTTTGGGAAACCATGCTTCATCCCATGACCACCAAGGTTTATTTAAAGGTTCTGCAAGCACATAAACACTACCACCCGGAACTGCGTAACGTCCCCTTCCTAAATTCCCTTTGGTGCGGTAACGGTAGGGTACTGGTTTATCTGTTAGCATTTCTAGAGTTTCGGGAAAACTTTCATGTTGAGGATGGCGGTGAGAGAAACGGTTAGAACCCCATATAGCTGGTGTAATTAAGGCAAAGGTGCGTTCTATTGGCTGATTTAATAGATTTAAAAATTTCTTATTTGTAATGTCCTCACATTCTATTTCGACAACGTGATTTTCACCACCAAAACGATACCAGCCGTTTTCTATAGGATACGTTGATAGATAAACTAAACAGGTATCGTCTGCCATTTGGACAGAATTTTCTAGAAAAAGCCCGTCAGATTTTTCTACAGACCGTTCAGTTACTTTAATTCTGGGATGCAAAAAAGAAACGTATTTCCAAGGATTATCAGCAACAGATTTATATTCATTAGTCCTGATTGCTTTAGCTGGAGTTCCCCAAGAATCGATTGTTTGCCAACGATAATCTGGTTCTAGTTTCTCGCTTTTATTTTCTAACTCCCATTTACCATCCTTTAATTGCCACTCATCAACAGCTTTTTTAGCAATTATTTTATGCCAAGGAATAGGAACATAAAAATGTTGTCTTTCCTTGTATTTCGCCCAAAATGGGCCTGCAACATATAGGTTATTACTCAACTCACTTTGAGTAACCTTTTCTTTTATCTTGTTAACGCTAAACATCAAACCTGAGAGAGTCGCAGCTTCTGGTGGGAATTTAGCACCAGAACGACCTACTAAGTTTTCTGGTGAAAGAAATGCACCTGCACTTCCATACATTAATCCCAAGGGACGAATAGTAATTAGGTATTTGAACATAAATGCCAGCCTACTTTAATTAAATCGCTAATCCAATCAATTGTGGCTTTTGCTCTGTCATAAGGAACATCTTCATCATCAAAACCCACGAGACGTTTAGCATGTTCATAATTTAGTAATTTTTTGCCTTCGCCTGGAAAGTAAATATCAAAGAATTCAATGGCGAATTTTTCGACAAAACTCTTTTTATCAAGATTAAAAGCACGTCGGGATTCTAATTGAGCTAAATCTTGATAAATATAACTCCAGTTGGCTTTTTTTTCTCTGTCTTCATACTTGGTCAAAATATTTAAATAATCCCAAGGACAAGTCCACTGCACATATTGACCACTGTTAAAGACAATTCTGATGGTGACTCGTCCACGCCCTGAAGATTTAGCTAGCTTTTCTGCCTCACGACAATGTTGTAAAATATCTCTTTGAGGGACGCTTGAACCTGCCCAAACAAATCCGACGCTTAAGCCTATCTTTTGGTCATGTTTTTCCCAAATTTTGGGTAATGTAATTAACCATGCAAAAGCTTGCTGGGCTGTAATCGGTTCTTGGTCTTTGTCTCGATAAATTACGCCTAAAAAATCGTCTCCACCTGCATAAACTACCCGACCGATTTCTCGAGGAAATTTATCGCTAAAACTTTCTCCCCACTTACGCATCGCTTGACTAAAATTTTTCAGTTCGTCATCACCATTTTCTAAGTCTGCTAATTCCTTTAGGTGTTTCCCAACCTCATCGCCATCACCCATAAACCAACCTGTCCAGCGTCCTTTACCTTGCTCATTTTTGGCTTCGGGGCCTCGATAAATTTCGCTGAAGCTTTCTAGTTTAGACATCCCTAAATTGTTGGCGATTTCTGGTAGGGTGACTAAACGTTTCACTAATTCGGGAATACTTAATTTTTCATTGAGTGCAAAAAACTTACCCTCTGGTTCTGCATCTTGAGAACGATTTTCTAATACACAAGCAAGGCGTTTATAGAAGATTTTAATATCGTCTTTTTCTATAGTCCACTGGCGATTTTTCGGATTCCTCGCTTCTCCACCTAATCCCGGAAATGCAATTCCATCCGTACCTGTTAAACTAGAACTTTCCCCAATCCAGTTGACAGCAGTCCACCCACGGCAAAGTTTGCGGGTTTCTAAATCATCCATCGCCGCTTTAATACTGTCGCCTTCTCCCCAAAAAATTTCCCAGGCGTGGTTTCCCCAGTTTGCCCACTCCCTCTCCCAGTAGTATGTATAGTCTGGTAATTTCGCTTCTATCCAGCACCGACATTCCTGCAACATTCCCTTCCACACGGACAATAAGGTTTTTTCCACCTCTGATTTTGAAAATTCTCCCTTAATAAGAATGCGATTTGGCATTCCTTTTTGGAGGTTAGGGATTGCTGGAGAAATGACTGTTGTAGTTTTTTCAGCTTCTTTTACTAGTTGCTGGCTGAGATAGGAGAGAATCAGAGATGCACCATATAAGTCTCGGAGTTTACGGGATTTCTCGATAAAACCTTGCACCGGAGCAAAGGTGATTGCTGTATATTTGGCCACGTTTACCATAGTTACTGGATGCGGTCTTGTCTAAATTACAGTATGAAATTGAACTTGTACTCAGTAGTTATACTTTGTAATAATTCTTGGTTTATGAATTTATTGCTTAGTTTTCAGAGGTAAGCTAGTAATAAAATAAGCCAATTAAGTACATATAGTATTTAAGCACTTTGTATAAGCTTGGAGTTATAGCAAAGTGCTGAGTGCTGAGTAGAAACTCAGTGTTATCAAAGGTTTGAGCAACCAACAT
>CAXUOL010000336.1:0-7372 GCA_964252435.1 uncultured Nostoc sp. | reverse complement strand
TCGATGAAACAGCATTATTTTTACACCGAGTCCAAGCAAATTTACCAGCACCCAAGCGACAATTACTCGAACAACTGCATTCACAAGACTACTTACTTACTGGCAAAAAAGCGTTAATTGTAGACGACGATGTACGGAATATCTTCGCCCTTACCAGTATGCTGGAGCGTTATCAAATAGAGGTTATATATGCTGAAAATGGCAGAGAGGGGATTACCCTGTTAGAAAATACACCAGATATTGATGTCGTTTTGATGGACATAATGATGCCAGAAATGGATGGTTACGAAACAACACGCACGATCCGCCAAAACGATCAGTTTAAATCTTTGCCAATTATTGCACTGACTGCTAAAGCCATGCAAGGCGATCGCGAGAAGTGTATTGAAGCTGGCGCATCAGACTACATTACTAAACCCGTAGATACCGAACAATTGCTGTCGCTGTTGCGTGTTTGGCTATATCGTTGATACTACTGTGTATTTTTTCTCCGTCCGCTCCAACGTTTTGTTAGACTATGCTTTGGCGACAATTTTACCTTATTCGGAGAGAAGGCTCCCGCCATACTGTACTCAGTTGGCGGTGAGATGAATCGAGGGCGAAAAACGAAACGAACTCCTTCCCATGACTGGCTACAAGCCAGTAAGGGAGAGGGAACAGTTGAGTTTTTCGCAAATCCATGTTATGTTTTACGTTGATGTACGTGACGTAAATATGCTGGTATTCGAGGCCAAACTTGAGGGAGAAGATGAGCAGTATCAAGCCTCCTTCAATCAGATTTTTGCCAGAAGTTTAATGACGCGATCGCCTTCACCAATTCTTCTGGATCTACAGGCTTGGAAATATGCTGTTGAAATCCCACAGCGATCGCTTGCTGATGATCCATCTCACCAGCATAAGCAGTTAAAGCGATCGCCGGAATTGTCCCTCCTTGCTCTGGTTCCAGACTTCTCACCTGTCGCATCAGCATATAGCCATCCATTTCGGGCATCCCGATATCGCTGATAATTAGATTTGGCTGGGATTGACTCAATGCAGTTAAAGCTTCAATGGCTGAAGCAACAACGGTAACAGTTGCACCATATTGCTCCAGCATGAAGGGCAAAAATTCTCGCATATCTGCATCATCATCCACCACCAGAATCTCTAAGCCAGACAAGGGCGAAGATTGAGCCGCCACTAGTGAGGAGTTATCTTTTGCATCCTTGATTCCTTTGCTTTCATCTTGTAAGTATGGAAGTCTGACGGTAAAAGTTGCTCCTTGTCCTTCACCGAGACTTTCTGCTTGCACAATCCCCCCGTGAAGTTCTACCAGATGACGAACGATCGCTAATCCTAAACCTAAGCCGCCAAATTTTCGAGTTGTGGCACCATCTGCTTGACGGAAATAATCAAAGACATAAGGTAAAAACTCAGGTACAATTCCCTTTCCTGTGTCAGTTACACAAATTTGTACCTGTAAGCCAACTTGCTCTAATTTAATTTTTATCTGTCCCCCGGTAGAAGTAAACTTAATGGCATTAGAAAGGATATTCCAAATAACTTGTTGCAATCGATTGGCATCGCCTAAAACTTCTCCGACACCAGATTCAAGAATTGTCTGAATTTGGATAGACTTAGCCTCCGCCGATAAACGCACTATCTCGATCGCAGCTTCAATCACTGATACCAAATTAATCCGGTCGAAGTTGAGGTTAAGTTTACCCTGAAGAATGCGGGAAACATCGAGTAAATCTTCAATCAATTGAGTTTGCAACTTGGCATTGCGCTCAATAGTTTCTAGGGCGCGATCGCTTGTTACTCGATCAAGCTTGTGGGTTCGCATCAGTTTTGTCCAACCCAGAATTGGGTTAAGCGGTGTTCTCAATTCATGAGACAGCACAGCGAGAAATTCATCTTTGATGCGGTTTGCTGATTCAGCAGCGCTTCGTGCCGTTCGTTCGGCTTCGTAGAGATGGGCACGAGCGATCGCTTGGGCGCATTGTTGAGCAACAGCCAAGATAAATGCTTGATCTTCTCCACTAAGTTGTTGAAGCTGGGTAAATCCCAAAGTTATACCGCCAACTGCCCAACCTTCCACCATCAATGGAATAGAAATCCAGGCTTCAAAGTTGTATTTAGCGTAAATTTCAACCAAATGTGGGTAACGATTTACCCGATTTTGTATTGGTTCAGCCCAAATAGGTTGCCCAGTCCGTACAACTTCTGCTAAAGGAGAGAGTGAATCGATAGCAAAATGACGCCAAGTATCTATCAAATCTTGGTTATAGCCTACCGCATGCACAATTTCTAGTTCAGTTTTCGCTTCATTTAACAAAGCTACAAGAGCACAACTGGCTTCCAAAGCAGCCATGCTCTGCTCTACAATGACTTCAGATACTTGGGCTGGTGTTAGTAATTCTGAAAGGGCAGCTGTGATCGATTGGAGACGAGCAATGCGCTCTAACGCTTTTTCTGCTATTCTTTGTGCTTGCTGCGCTTCTTGGTAAAGGCGGGCATTATCAATGGCGATCGCTGCTCGATGGGCAATATCTTCCGCTAATGACAAGTCAGCCGTGCTGTAACGACGTTCTGATTCCGCATTCACAAAGGAAATGGCACCAAAAATCCTTTCCCGTGCCACTAACGGACAAATTATACAGGATTTTAAACCAAGTTCGCGCACAATTCTTAGATATTCTGCGTCTGGAATACCTTCTACTAAAGCTGCATCTGAAATTTCAGTTACGATTTCAGCAAGTCCTGTACGCAGCACTTTCGGCACACCTTCAGGTTCATCTAACTTTTTCGGATAATGCTGATGAAGTTTCCAAGCGAGTTTAACTTTCTCTGGATCTCGGTGAGCAACTGCTACCCGATTAATTGATTGGTTGTCTTGCAGCAAATCAACGCTGCACCAATCGGCGAAGTAAGGCACAACCAAGTTTGCCACGCTAGCAAGCGTGCTTTCGTAATCGAGGGAAGAAGCGAGGGTTGCACTGACTTGAGCCAAAAACCTGGCTCGTTGTCGCTCGACTTCTGCTTCCTGTCGGGTAGTTTGCTCTTGAATCAGTTGGATACGTGCTGAACGAGGAAATTGCAAGGGTTCTGAGATATCTTGCTGACCCAAAATAAAGGATTGAATTTGTCCAGTTGTCTCTAATTGCTGCAAACACCGTTCTAGATCGAATTGTAAACCAAAAGCACTCTGATACCTCTGTTCTGCAACCTTCGACAGCAATTTCATGATCATGTCACAAAGTATTTGCGGGATATCAGGGTTCAGCTTTATGGGAGATAGCGGAGATTTTTCCAGATGACAATCCACCCACTCTAAGGGGTCTTTGCCTGGAAACGGTAGCTGACCTGTGAGTATCTCATAAAAGGTGACTCCCAGAGAATACAAATCGCTGCGATAGTCAATTCCTCGATTCATTTGCCCAGTTTGCTCAGGTGATAAATAAGGTAAACTGCCTTCAATGGGACTGGAACTGCTAACTATTTGCTCCTGGTATGGAATAAAAGCAGCAATTCCAAAATCAGTAAATTTGACCTGATTAGTTTCGAGGTTAACTAAGATATTTTGCGGATTAATATCCTTGTGGACAATATGATCAGTGTGGATTTGGGCAAGTTTGCTAGTGATTTCAATCGCAATCTTCAAAAACGGCACAGGCTGTTGAAATTGGTCTAGAAACTGGTCGAGCGATCGCCCCTCAAAATCCTCCATAATTAAATAAGGGATTCCCTGATCCATCTCTAAGGCGTAGACTTTGAGTGCGGCGGCAGTATTTAACCTTTGAGCGATCGCATACTCATGTTTGAGTTGTTCAATATTATTGGGTGTACACTGTTCTGGACGTAGCCCTTTAATAATTACCGGACACCGATCTTCAACTCTAATTCCACGGTATATGACTGCTTTTACCCCAGCTTTTAACAAAGTGACAATTTTAAATCCGGGTAATGCAATCGTCATGCCAAATACTCCAACCGTGCTTCTTCAGGAATAATCCGAGCTTAATTGTATTTTAGATACATTTCCTTGGGCAGATGAAATTTAGATGATATCAGGTTCGGATAATCACTTCTACTGACTCAAAAACCAAAAGTAAGCTAAAATTCAAGCAGAGTAAGCATTTCCCGCTCAAAAACTCCCCATGTTTGATAACTTGCAAACCCAAATCTACCAACTAGAACAATTTGCCAACAGCCTCGTTTCTAACCAACTGACACACCTTAGTGTGGTGAGTATTGGTATCATCTTTGCAGCTGGTTTGCTCACCAGTCTCACACCCTGTATGCTTTCCATGCTGCCAATTACCATTGGTTACATCGGCGGTTATGAAGCCAAAAGCCGCCTTCAAGCAGCTGCTCAATCAACTTGGTTTGCTTTAGGTTTAGCAACTACACTAGCAGGGCTAGGTATATTAGCAGGTTTTGTCGGAAAAGTCTACGGTCAAGTGGGAATTGGTTTGCCGATTATCGTCAGCATTATTGCCATTCTCATGGGGCTGAACTTATTAGAAGCACTACCTCTGCAATTTCCATCCTTGGGTGAAACGAATTGGATTTCGCCAGATTTACCAGCCGGGTTGCGTTCCTATTTGCTGGGATTGACTTTCGGCTTAGTGGCATCCCCTTGTAGCACGCCTGTTTTAGCTAGTTTGTTGGGTTGGATTGCCAATACACAAGACTTAATTTTAGGGGCTGTTTTGTTACTTTCTTATACAGCAGGTTATGTAGCGCCATTGATTTTGGCGGGTACTTTTACAGCTTCAATTAAAAAGTTACTAGAATTGCGTCGCTGGTCTGGTTGGATTAACCCAGTTAGCGGGGCGCTGTTGGTAGGATTCGGTGTATTTTCCTTAATTTCTCGAATTCCCCTCGGCAGTTTTTAATATCAATATCTTTGTTAGATTTTAGACATAATGACTTTAGAAGATTCGGCGGACAAAGAATTAAAATGGTGGGCGATACCTGGGCAGTTTTTACGCCAAGAGCTTTTGCCTGTACTGACTAACTTACGACTAGCGATCGCACTACTGCTATTGATTGCAATCTTTAGCTCCACCGGTACTGTAATCGAGCAAGGTCAGTCACCCGCATTTTACCAAGCCAATTACCCAGAACATCCAGCTTTATTTGGTTTCTTAACTTGGAAGGTAATTCAAGTAGTTGGATTAGACCACGTATATCGTACCTGGTGGTTTTTGGCATTACTCATCTTATTTGGCACTAGCTTAACTGCTTGTTCATTTACCCGTCAGTTACCAGCCTTAAAAGCTGCCCAGCGTTGGAAATATTACGAAGAACCCCGGCAATTTCAAAAGTTAGCTTTGAGTACAGAACTAGATACTGGTTCTGTGAATTCTCTCAGCGAAATATTACAGAAACACCGCTATAAAATTTTTCCAGATCGAGAAAAAGAAAATCTTCTTTACGCTCGCAAAGGAATAGTCGGACGCATTGGGCCAATTATCGTTCATATTGGCATCGTTGCTATTTTGCTAGGGGGAATTTGGGGGGCGATGACTGGGTTTCTGGCTCAGGAAATGGTTGCTAGTGGCGATACATTTCAAGTGACAAATATTGTCGATGCTGGGCCAATAGCCGCAAAAATCCCGAAAGATTGGTCTGTGCGCGTCAATCGTTTTTGGATTGACTACACACCATCTGGCGGCATCAATCAATTTTATTCGGATATGTCTGTTTTGAATAATCAGGGAAAGGAAATTGACCACAAGAAGATTTTTGTCAACGAGCCTCTGCGCTATCATGGCATAACTTTCTATCAAACTGATTGGGGAATTGCAGGTGTTCGCGTCCAATTTAACAACAGTCCGATTTTTCAGCTTCCAATGGCGCAATTGAACACCAACGGTAACGGGCGGATTTGGGGAACCTGGGTTCCGACTAAACCGGATTTGAGTGAGGGTGTCTCCCTGTTAGCGAAAGACTTGCAAGGGATGGTATTAATTTATGATGCCACTGGCAAACTTGTTGATACAGTCCGCGCTGGGATGTTCACCGAAGTTAATGGCGTGAAGCTGAAAATTTTGGATGTTATTGGTAGCACTGGCTTACAAATTAAAGCCGATCCAGGCATACCAATTGTTTACACAGGGTTTGGCTTGCTCATGCTGGGTGTGGTAATGAGTTACTTTTCTCACTCACAAATATGGGCATTGCAAAAAGGCGATCGCTTGTATGTGGGTGGCAAAACTAATCGCGCCCAAGTTGCTTTTGAACAAGAAATTTTAGAGATTTTAGATCGGCTGAGTTCACAGCCAAAAGGTGAGGAGAAAGAGACGGTGATTGAAGTTTAAACGCATAGGAAATCGCAGAGAAACGCAGAGGATTACTTTGCGTACCTTTGCGTTTCCAAGTTATTTACAATCATTACGCCCACACGCCTACAAATTAGGAAATTACTAGAGGTATTTATTAAACATTGAAACAAAAAATTTCTTTGTCTGCCAAGCTTCCATCTCAGGGACGGGTTTGCCTTCTACCTTTAATCGCTATCTTGTTAAGTATTACTTCTTGCACTGCCGAGCAGAAAAATATAAAGCGTGTTTCACTTGTGGGAACTGGGGCAAGTTTTCCCGCACCTTTGTACGAGCGCTGGCTTTCAGATTACAACCAGCAAAATCCCAATGTAGAAATTAACTATCAAGCTATAGGAAGCAGTGCTGGAGTGCAACAGCTCATCGACGGTACTGTGGATTTTGCAGCTAGTGATGTAGGAATTACAAGCGAAGAAGCAGCCAAGATAAGACGGGGAGTAATTGCTTTGCCAATAACTGCTGGTTCTATTGTACTAGCTTATAATCTCAAACCAGTTGCACAACAGTCGTCTCAAGTCAATGTGCCAACTGCTCTAAGGCTACCACGCCAAGTTTACGTAGATATCTTTCTCGGAAAAATTAAGAATTGGAATCATCCTAGAATAGCCGCAGCTAATCCCGGAGTAAATTTGCCCGATTTACCGATTCAAGTTGTACACCGAACAGATGGTAGTGGAACTACAAGCGTGTTAACGCAACACCTAAGTACTATAAGTCCAGAATGGAAAAGCAAAATTGGGGCTGGTAAATCTGTAGTATGGCGAGTAGGAATTGGTGGAAAGGGTAACGAAGGTGTTACCGCCTTGATTCAACAGATACCAGGAGCTATTGGCTATGTAGAATACATTTACGCCAAACAAAATAAGCTTTCTGTAGCTGCTTTAGAAAATAAATCTGGTAATTATATTACACCAACACCAAAATCAGTAGCACAAACTTTAGAAGCAGTGAAATTACCAGATAATAACTTGATTGCTTTTATCACCGATCCTATAGAACCCATTTGACATCTTTTACTGTGTTGAAGTAAAGTGAGCGCAAAA
>CAXUOL010000335.1:0-7374 GCA_964252435.1 uncultured Nostoc sp. | reverse complement strand
TGGCAGATTGTCGGGCTAAATTTATTATTTTGCGCGAGAACAATTCCTACTATCAGACGCTGCGGGAGAAGTTGCTGTGGGCAGGTACAAGGGTTCACTACAGCAATAATCACCGTAATTAATTAACGTGAGTTCGACGGTTAAAAAAAGCCAAAAACCTTGCTAGATATGAACCATGAGAAACTAGGTAGGTATTGCGATGCCTGCGGTGGTCACTGAGCTTCTTGTACTGAGCGCAGTCGAAGTATGTCGAAGTGCGGGCTACGCCTACGCTAAGATTGATTGAAAATCGGCAAAAAAGGCACAAAAAAAAGCCGAGACTAAAAATATCTAACAAATAATTAAGTCCTGTTAGAGTGCATTTACCGCAGATTGCGATCGCAACCAAAATTACCCAAGCCCCTGGATTCATCTGGGGGCTTTCTAGTGGTCTGTTTGATTAATTTTGATGGGTTTTGTTCTATACTAATTCTCAAGTAATCTGGACTTGATTAATCTCGGAACAGGCAGGCGATCGCAAAAATAATTTGGGTGTATGAGCAAGAAGCATAAAATCAATCTTTCGCCAGAACAAAGGCAACAATTACTTGATATTATCAAAAAAGGTTCTTCAAGTGCCAGAACAATTCGGCGGGCACATACGCTATTAATGGCTTCAGAGGGTAAAACAGATGAAATGATAGCCAAAACATTACATATATCAATATAAAGAATTAGTCGATATTCATTTTCCAGATGCAAAAGTAATTAAATTAGTGATGGATAATTTAAATATTCATACGCTCGCTGCTCTATATGAAGTCTTTGAACCAGTTGAAGCCAGAAGAATTGCCAAAAAACTAGAGATTCACTATACACCCAAACATGGTAGCTGGTTAAATATGGTTGAATCGGAATTATCTGTACTTGTCCGCCAATGTTTAAACCGAAGAATTCCGAATGTTGAAACTTTAGAATTCATAGGTTTCGATTTGGGAGAGCGATCGCAATATTAATCAAGTTTGTGTAGATTGGCGGTTTCGTAAAGAAGAGGCCAGAGTCAAACTCTCAAAGATTTATCCAACCCCTCAAAATTAATGAAACAGACTACTAGCTAAAACTTATCCCAACCACTCAGGATTTTTGGCTGTACTATCAAATTGGCTAGTGGTTTTAAACAGTTCATACTGACCTTTGAGAGCAGCTTGGCGAGTCCGATTCAGTAATGCTCTAACTTGTTCCTGGCTCATGGGTGTAAAAGTACGTACTGCCTCCAAAGCCTGGTTTAAGATGGGCATACTTTCAATGCCTGTAATCACCGTTGAAGTTGGCAGATTCATCGCGTAATGCAGACATTCGATCGGTTTGACCACATTGCTTTTGAGAATGTTTTGGTCGCCCATTGATTTCATCCCCAGTACAGCAATTCCGTCTTTAACCAGTCTGGGTAAAACTTGCCTCTCAAAACTGCGGAAATGGGCATCCATAACATTTAACGGCATCTGCACTGCATCAAAACGGAAGTTGTTTTGATTGGCAACTTCCAACATTCTCAAGTGTACTAAAGGGTCTTTGTGTCCAGTAAAGCCTATGTAGCGAATCTTGCCAGCTTTTTGTGCTTCCACAACTGCTTCCATCGCACCACCAGGGGCAAAAATCCGGTCTGGGTCTTCCATGCGAATGACTTCATGATGCTGCAACAAATCAATGCGGTCTGTTTGCAAACGTTTTAAAGATTCATCAATTTGTTTAGCAGCCGCCGCCTTTGTGCGACCGTCGATTTTAGTCATCAGAAAAGCTTTTTGACGATAACCATTTTGCAGAGCTTTACCCATGCGAATTTCGCTACCTCCGTTATGGTAATCCCAGCTATTGTCCATAAAATTAATTCCGCGATCAAGAGCAGTACGGATCAACCCAATACCCTCTTGTTCATCTTTTGGTCTACCAATATGATGACCACCTAGACCAATTACAGATATTTGTTCTTTGGTGCGTCCTAGTTGCCTGTAGAGCATTTCACCTTTTTTAATCTGGAGTGGGGTAGACTGATTTTGCGCTAAAACCTGTTTGGTTAAACCTTGTAAAGCAAATACCCCAGCTCCACCTAAACTAGAAGCAGAAACTACCTTCAGTAAATTTCGTCTGCTAATATCCACAAATTTATCCTTTTGCCACAGTATAAAAAACTTGCCTTCATAGCTTTGCATGAAGCAAAATTCGCTGCTTCTAACTGTTGAAGGATAAAAGTAGTGAGGTAGAGATAGATTTTTGATCAAGGAAGGTAATAAAAAAATATGCGATCGCTGTATAAGCAATACTGTTCGGTTAAGGCAAGAGATGCGATGAATCGCCGTCTTTACAATAATCAGTCTTTCGTCTTGACGGCGATTTATCACAAAGATGCGATCTAGAATTTTCATCAAAAAACCTTAACCGAACCGTATTGGCTGTGTAGGCAAAGGAAGCATTGGAGACATGGGTAGCACAGAAAGAATCTGATAGTCGTATTCTTAATATTGTTTCAGTGATTCAAATGTCAACTCAAACACAATACCTTAGTAAAAAAGTCTTCTTTGAGAATTGTTTCTAAATTTTGCAAATATTATTTGCATTAGAGCCTTGTCGCCCCCCATCGCTAACTTGAAATAGAGGTTTTATTCTTTTTTGATTTCTGTTTTCGCCGATCTGAAATTGCATTTTTTGTACTCCAAATTCCCAAAGTCAGCAACCCGAATGTGACAGAGGGTTCTGGAACAGAATTAACTCGACGGAATTCGATGGGTGTGGCCACAAGTAAATTGCCTTTGTTATCAAAAATTTTGTCTAAGGAGTCGATGCTACTCTGTTCAATAGTTACATCGGAAACCACTTTGAAGCCATTACTTGTTATACAGCCATTGGGAGCGTTATTCCCAATGTAGCTGTTCGGCTCCCAAAATAATTGCAGATTACAGGTGTTTTTCTCGACATTGTTAATACTAAGCTGTCGCCTAGACTGAGAATGATTGCACAACCCGCGTACAGTATTTTCATTTAAAAAGCTGCTAATACTTAGATTCACAGCAGAATTTCCTTCATTAAAAGAATAAAGGCGTAGCCGCTCAAAACCTGGGCTTTCTTGCTCTAGATAAATGTTCTGTGTGTCAGCCAAAGGATTAGTATCATCCAGTTGCACACGACAATTTGACATAGTAATTAATGGCACAGAGGGACTATTAGCAATCTGTTGGGCATTATCAAAAAAACCAGTGAACCACTGTGCTACTTCCCGAACCTGTGTCTTAATTGGGGGCGCACTGGTATCAGCACGGCTTTGTTGAAGAAATGAAAATGTTGTTACCAAGAATGTCAAAATTGATACTTTAATTAAATGCATAGAGGTTTGGACTCCAACAAGAGCAGATTACAGACTTATGGACAAATAATTTACACCATCAAGCCCCATCTTTCGCCATGAAATAAATTTCTTGGCTGTTGGCTAATAACCCTCTTGTGTCACTTTCTAGATTAAGCAAGTAATAAATAACTTAAATTATCCAGATTAGCCACTCAGTTTCATCTCAAAGATAACCTATCAACTAGTTAGCTATTATACGCGAATATCAAAAATTTAGTGCCTTCATAGATGAACTCTGCCATCTTGCACATACCCATCTTTTGATGTGCTTGAAGTGATGCTTTGTTGTTTGCCTTTATGAACAGTATTCCTTCCCGCTCTGGTAGAAAATTTTTCAATTTAGCAAACATTACCGCAGCAATACCTTGCCCACGCATAGTTTCATCAACACAAATGGGGCCATACAAGTAAGCATCTTTTGTACCAGAATAGGCTTGTAACATCACCTTTATAATTGGTAAATTAGCAGTTGTCTTTGACCAACTGAGTAAGAATCCTACAACTTGACCATCTTTACGGGCTACAACACTTGGCATTTGAGAGATAGTCATCATCACAGCCTCTGGCTCAAGAGAACCTAACAACATACCACCATGTTCTGCGTCATTGGCTTGGGCTAACTTGACGATTTCAGTAACATCATTGAGGTTGGCACGGTCAATCACTACATCATTGAGACACATACCTGATTAATATAAATAGGAGAAAGACTTGGAGCAAAAGAATTTTCTTTTAGAAGAATAACAGAGACTAACAAAACCTATTTTTATGTTTTGTTACGTAATAGTTTAGCCCTAAATACAATTCACCATAAAAAAGGTTTGGAATTCGATTCTCTGTAGGCTGGGTTGAGGAACGTAGCAAGATCCCCGTTCGCGTTGGCTTTGGGGAACGGATTGCAGAGGCAACTAAACGTTGGGTTAAGTAGTTTTTGATATTATGTCCGGCTAATTAGTTATAATTCCCTTTCTCTATACAGAAAGCCCAAAAACCCCTCCCCTCTGCACCTCTGCTCCTCTGCCCCCCTGCGGTCTTAATGATAAGTCTTTAAGCGGACATGATATGTACACTTATATTTGGTTGTAGCACCCTTGTATCTGACAAAAAATTCAAAGAGTCAAAGTTGCACCAAATTACCTCAACAGCATTTAATGGTGTTTGAGAAACCCGATCGGGCTTAGGCAGTACATCACAAGAAAAATATGTACCAAGCCATAATAAGGTAAGACTCCTTGCCAGAGCAGAAAATCATGGTCAACTTACCACTCAAGCAGCGAATTCCTCATTTAGAAAATGGCGATCGCCTCACTCGCTACGAATTTGAACGACGCTATCAAGCAATGCCCCGTCATCAAAAAGCAGAATTAATTGAAGGAGTTGTATACTTAGCATCCCCATTACGCTTTGAAAGTCATGCTGAACCACATGGCCATCTAATAGGTTGGTTGTGGACTTATCAAATTGCCACTCCTGGTGTGAGATTGGGAATTGAGCCAACAGTCCGCTTAGATCGAGACAATGAACCGCAACCAGATGGAGTGCTATTAATCACACCAATATCTCAAGGACAATCTCGTTTAAGCGATGATGATTACATCGAAGGTGCGCCAGAACTGGTAATAGAGATAGCAGCTAGTAGTGTTGCTATTGATTTACATGACAAGAAAAAAGTTTATGGACGGAATGGAGTAAAAGAATATATTGTTTGGCAAATATTTGAAAACAAATTAGATTGGTTTCGCCTGCAACAAGGAGAGTATGTTTCTTTAGAAGTGGATGCAGATGGAATTATCAAAAGTCAAGTATTTCCTGGTTTGTGGTTGTCAATGTCCGATTTAATTGCTGGCAATATGCAGCAAGTATTGGCTGTATTGCAGTTGGGATTAAATTCGTCAGAACATCAAATATTTGTGCAGCAGTTGTTTAGTCACAACTCAGGAGTCTGAATTCAGGAATCAGAATAGTTAAAAAATCAGGGAAATATTTGATGACTATTTTGGCATCAGTCTATTTTTTGGGGAATGAGACTGGCGCTTTTGGTTACACTATCCCAAACAATCCAGTTAAGAGAATTATCTAAATCATCGGGGCTGTTTGAAACTTTAAAATATAGCTTTTCTTCACGTTTTCTTTCAATAGCAAAGTCGGCATTTTGAGCATAAGCGACTATAAAACCCTTGTCTCGTAAACAATACATCGCCCAGGCTTTCAATGATTGCTTGTATGGTTCGTGTGGAATTGGCGGTTTTGCGATCGCATCTTCAATTACTTTAAATATTTGCGTGAGTTTCGCGGTCATAGTAGATACTTTTGTTATTACCCTTAAGTTAACTAGCTTCTGGATCGCATCGAATTTCAATCATAAAGCCATCTGGATCGTAAAAATACACTCCTCTACCAGTAGGACGAGTGACTGGACCATGTGCGATCGCTATTTTATTTTCTCTGATCACTGCCACCGCGCGATCAAATAACTGCGGATCAATGTCAAAGGCTAGATGGTACGCTCTGGTGAAGGTCTTTTCTGGATTGGGATCTGGTGGTGATAACTCTGGTTCCCCAAATAAATCCAGAATCGTACCATCCGGGGTGATGAAGTTGGCTACTTTCCCAGATGCGACTAATTCCACTAGGGTTGCGGGTACTTCGTCGCCTGTGAGTTCGTGTAAACCCAGGATTGTGCCATAAAAATAGCGCGAGGCTTGCATATTCTTGACGTTGAGGGCAATGTGATGTACTCTACGCAGACTTCCTGGCGCAATAACACTGTTCAGGGATTGGGTGCTAGATAGCATAATTAACAAAATCTCAATACTTAGATAGAAGTTTAACTTTTTTTTAAAGTTTACTATTGCTAATAAAAATCTATCATGGCTTTTGATTATTCTTTAGACTTTAAAAATATTGATTTTCGCCAACATCCTGAACTCTATCGTGTTGGCAAGGGTGAGCAGGGTGTACTTTTGGTAGAACCATACAAATCAGAAATTCTTCCTTACTGGCGGTTCAAAACTCCTGAGATTGCTAGAGAGTCGAGTGAGAAAATTTACGAGCTTTTTCTTGATTATTTAGAGAAAGATGATTTTGTCGGTGCAGATATGGCAAGAAAGTTTATCCAAATGGGTTATACTCGCTCTCGCCGTTATGCTAATCATAAAAGCGGCAGGAAGTATAAACAAAATTCGGGAGATTCAGGTGACAAAAAAGAGATTCTTCCCTATGAAGTAGACCCAGTTAAAGCGGAATCAGCAGCAATATTTAAAGCCAAGTGGGTACAAGCAAAGACAAATGAGAAATATCAAGAGCTTTTAGCCATCCAACAATAATCATAATTGTTTACCGCCATACCTGAGCCAGCATTAAATCGAAATGATAGTCATACGTCCACACTGGTAGCTTCATTTCCTCTGACAAAATGGCAGTGACAGCATCGCAGAGAGTAATGCGTTGATCTGGAAAACGTGCAGCTTTTTCAACTGCTGCTATATATCGCTCCTGTGAAGGATTGACGAAATGAACTGCTCCTATACATTGTCTAGCAAAGCTAATCGCTTGTTCAGTTCCGAGACGATATAGCAAAAGATTATATGTTTCCAGGTAAACAGGAAAGGGAACTAGGATTATTAAATTTTCTGTATTTATACGTTCTAGTTCGGCTTGCGAACGCTCATGATATTGGTCGTCTATATCTACAGCAGCATATAAAGGCCCAGTGTCAGCAATTACGGCTCTCAAGGTGTGTTTGGTGGCAATGACTGCGAAAACGTTTGTTCAGCTAGAATTTTATCGTGATTTACTGACGTATCTTTAAATCCACTTCCCTTGGATGCAGGAGTTAGGCGTAAACCTTGCTTTTGTGGAGGTAAATAGCCACGTTGGCTGAGGAATTCTTCGAGGGCATTTTCTATAATAGCGTTAGCAGGTAAAGAAACTTCTTGATCGCCGATGTAAGCACTGAGAGCATTAGCGATCGCATCTGGCAGTGTGATATTGAG
>CAXUOL010000334.1:4997-7382 GCA_964252435.1 uncultured Nostoc sp. | reverse complement strand
AGAATACTGATTGGAGTAATGCCAAGCTTCAACGGGTTGAGAAACGTTTGGGGACAGATCCAAACCAAAGACGGCGATAAACATTCATTCCGTTGCTTTAAAGCTGACTTAAAAACAACTGGGACTGCATCCCACAAAAAAGCCCTGAGTAAATGCTGTACTACTTAATAATGGGAAAACAATAGCTATATTATGAGTTATGATTAGTTGAATTTGACAACTGAAAGCTCCTAAGAAAGATAGGTAATTAAAAAAAACTTAACATGATCGGTTTACAAACAATCTCTGGGTGTGAAAACGCTGATCGCAGAGGCGACGTGATTTTTGTTCATGGATTGGGAGGTCATCCCCAAACAACCTGGCATCCACAAGAAAAGGAAGATAATCAATCTTGGCCTTACTGGCTTGGGGAAGATTTTAAGGACTTAGGTATTTGGTCTTTTGGATATGAAGCTGAGTTCTCCAATTGGAAAGGCAAAGCGATGCCACGCTTTGATCAAGCTCGAAACTTTATTCAATGGTTAGAAAATAAACGCCTTGGTAAGGAACAACCTTTAATTTTCGTCACTCATAGTTTGGGTGGGCTGTTAGTGAAAGAGGTGCTAAGACTTGCTGATACTTATGGTAAGCAAGCATTTATCAACCAACTGAAAGGAATTGTATTCTTAGCAACACCACACAATGGTTCTCATCTAGCAAATACAGTTGGGATTCTCAACAAGGTTTTAAGAAATACAGTTAGTGTGGAGGAACTAGAAGCTAACAATCCTTGGTTGCGAGATATTGATGTATGGTATCGACAAAAGGTAGGTCAATTCAGAATTACTACACAGGTATATTATGAAACGCGAGACACATTGAAATATAAAGTTGTAGACGAAGGTAGTGCAGACCCCAAGATTTTAGATGTCATGCCAATAGCAGTACCAGCAGATCACATAACAATTGCCAAGCCGAGTTCGAGACAGGATTTAGTCTACGAAGGTGTAAAAAACTTTATTCAAGAACATTTAAGTCCTATACCACAACTGCCACTTGCTGATTCAACTCCTCTGCCAAGTCTTATAACAAAATCTCCTGTTTGGCAAATGGAGAAAGGTAAAGACCCTTAATAGCCCCTCCGAATTTTAGTGGTATAAATTCGGAGGGGTTTTTGAATGTACCACAGCAAATAGGAAATACAATTAGCTCTAATGATTCAACTGATGTAGGCTTAAGAGCTATTCCAAGCAACAATTTAAATTTGAGTAACAGGTATTCTACAAAACTCAGTTCCTCTCAAGAAAAAATTAGTAAATTAAAGGCAGTTTTATATAGTCATTACAGTAAGGCATCGGGTGATACAATTAAAATAGAAAAAAGAGAAATTTTAGAAATTATTAAAGAATTTTCGCAAGTTGATGAATTAATTTATCAAGTTTTACAAGAGATAGATAATGATTAAAGTTCTATATGAATCACAAGTTTAATGAAGAAATAAAAAATAATATTTTAAATTATCTAAGAAATCTACCTTCCAATGAATTAACACAGGTAGGTACTTTATTATTGCAAGATAAGATATTTACAACATTAGTAGAACTCACTACTAAAGAAGATAATATAAAAGGATTAGATTTATTATTTAGTAATTTAGGCGATATATGTTTAGCAATAGGGCAGAACGAAGCAGCTAGAGATTATTATCTTCAATCTCTTAATTTGTCTCGTAAAATAGATAATAAGCAGTCGGAAGAAATTATTTTAGAAAAGTTAGGAACTATTTATCAGTCGTTAGGAGATTATTCAAGAGCGCTTGAGTATTTTCAACAGCATTTGTTGATTGCTCGTCAGGTTAGTGACCTTCAATCAGAAGGGAATGCTTTAGGCAATTTAGGAACTGTTTATCAATCTTTAGGAAATTATTTAAGAGCGGCTGAGTATTTTCAACAGCATTTGTTAATTGCTCAACAATTTGGTGACTTTCAATCTCAAGGGAATGCTTTAGAAAATTTGGGAATTACTTACCAAGCTCAAGGAAAATATAATGAAGCGGAAGCATTATATAAACAAGCACTTGAATTGAGAGTAAACTTGCTAGGTGATAAGCATCCATTTGTCGCTAATAATCTAAATAATCTAGCTTATCTTTATCACTTTCAGGGACGCTATCAGGAAGCAGAATTGTTGTATGTTAAGGGGATTAAATTAATGCAACACCTGCTGGGAGAGTCACACCCGAATGTGGCTACTAGCCTCAACAATTTGGCCGGACTTTACAAGTCCCAAGGGCGCTACATTGAAGCCGAACCCTTGTATCAACAGGCCCTGTCATTGAGAATTAGACTACTGGGAGAGTCACACCCCGATGTTGCCAGCAGTTACAACAACTTGGCTAATCTCTAC
>CAXUOL010000334.1:0-4897 GCA_964252435.1 uncultured Nostoc sp. | reverse complement strand
TCACACCCCGATGTTGCCAGCAGTTACAACAACTTGGCTAATCTCTACAAATCCCAAGGACGTTACACGGAAGCCGAACCATTATACATAAAAGCACTGAAAATAATGCAACGTCTGGTAGGAGAGGAGCATCCTGATACCGCCCAAATTTATGACAACCTAGCTAATCTCTACAAATCCCAAGAACGTTACAGTGAAGCTGAACCACTGTTGCAAAAAGCTTTGCAACTCACACAACAATTGCTAGGAGAACAGCATCCTGATGTTGCCACCAGTTACAACAACTTGGCACAAGTCTACTCATACCAAGGACGGTACAGTGAAGCTAAACTTTTATATCAGCAAGCCTTGGAAATTTATGAACAACAATTAGGTATAGACCATTCTAATACAGTTACCTGCCGTAAAAATCTTGAAAGTCTTTGCTACGAACTCCGTAGAGATTGATCAAATGGATTCAACAGCAACACTTGAACTATACTGAATCAGCATAGTTCAAGTGATCATTCAACTAACTCCAGTCTCATTCCTTCCTGTCCTGGCACGAAGCATTCCCAGATTCTTAAGCTGGTTTCAATATTCTCTAGTTTGACGATCGCTTTGAGCAAGCCCTGTTCATAGACAAACCTAGTGACAACGCCTTCTTTGCCGTGCCGCTTGCTACCAGGGCAGTGAACCCGCACCCTTGCACCTTTGGTAATTTCTGGTGTAGTTGCATTAGTTTTGACCTCTTGAGGCTCGGTTAATACTGGGTCAACAACTTCAATTGGCATCTGGGGAATTGAATCATCCGGCGGCGGAATTTCAGTCTTATCGATGACATAGCCTTGCCCGTAGTCTGCGTGCAAAACGCTATTGTCAGTACTGACAGTCAGTGATTGGCAGTGGCTATCACTGACATTAAAATCCTCGTTAAAAAGAGCTTTAGAGATGTATTTTCCTTCATTGTCAGTGTTGTCAGTGGTTGAAAAGGGTTTTTCACCAGATTCAATTTTTGATGCGACAAATCTTACAGAGCGACCTTTACGTACAATTTCTCCATAACCCATTTGTTCCAGTTTGAGAAATAAATCATGAGTGTAGGCACTGGGTTCTCTGCCTGCGGCCTTGGCTCGTGACTTGATGCTATCCAGTGGTCGATAAATGTCACGGACAGAAACGCCGTCTGATGTTTGGGAAGCACGGTCATAAATTTGCAACAGAATTGAGCTAATTTCATCACTATTGCTCACTTTCTCTTGCAAAACGTGAAAAGCACTGCGATAGTATTGGGCAAGCTTGACAGCACGTTCTAGCGTATCTTTTTGCAGCGTTGTAATATCTCGGCTATTGGGCGAGTAAAAACACTCAATCAGGTGCAGATTCAATGCAATTCTCAAAACCTGGGTTGTTAGTTTCGACATCCAATTACGGATGGCTGCGTGTGTCGTTTGTTCTATTTGGTCGCCAATTACCTCGACTAGCTTTTTGTAATATGCTTTAGCCTGGGAACTGATTTTGACGTTGAGTTCTGGTAATTGCTCCAGCCACTTGTAAAGTAGGGGCAAGCGATCGCTAAGTTGACAAAAGCCTTCTATGTATCGCTGTTTACGACGCTGGGGAACTGCAAACAACATTCTCGCTTGCAACCCGTTATTGTCATCAGCGTCCTTAAAGATTTTGCGAAATACACCGGGTTGAATACCACCCGTCACAGAAACGGCTGTACGTTCTGCAAAATAACTGTCAGTTAAAGATGTACGGTCAACACAAAGGGCGGCTGCATCCCAAAGTTTTAACAAAATCTGCAAGCTTTCATCCTCACCCTTGGAGAATTGCCCCAAGGAATTAAACAGCCCCGCTATTTCATCTCTTGCCCACAGCGCCCCATTGTCGGCATTTTCAGCAGAGCGCTTTAACACAGCTTGAATGGTTGCGACTTCAAACAGATATTTCCTTAAAGCGGGTGGTTCTGGCTCATCCCCTTCACCGCCCCCTTTCTCCCACTGTTTTAGCGCCCGTTTGTAATCATTATCAGCATCTTTGTAGCGCTGCACAGCTTCCGCTTGCATTTTACGCAATGGGGCTACAACCAAGCTGTCTGCGCGGCTTTTTCCGCCACCGGACTCTAAAACTGTCACAGTCCACAGTACAGAGGGGATTTTATGAGATTGCATATCCAGATTAATCGTCGTGCCTGCTAAGGAGGCAACAGCGCTTATTAAGGGCTGCCAGATGACAACAGGATCAACATTTAAAACGTCCGCGTCATGGTTTAAATCACGGGCGAGAGGAGCGGGTAAGATAGCATCCCAGTCAATTTATGTATTTCGCCACTCGATGAGCGACTTGAGCCGCATTTCATCTTCTGGCAGAACCTCATCCAGTTTGACACGTTCCCTAGCAACAATGCGGTCAAAAAGCTTTTGGTTAATTCCTAATTCCGTACAGAGCAAGTCTAATTTAAAACTCTCTTCTATGTCATCCAAATTAGAGGCTAAGATGCCACTGACAACACTGACAATAGACTGGGAATCTTGTCTTGCAATCATTTCTATTGTCAGTGGGGGCACTGACAATAAGCTATTGTCAGTACTGACAATAGACTTTTGTACGGTTAACCGTTTTTGGCTATGTGTCCCTTTTTGCTTGTTTAACCAAGCTGTGTAGCATCCTTGTAACTTTTCGTCATCTAAAGATGGTTGCTTGGCGTGTGCGTCCGCGTTTTTCCACCAGCCCTCAGATTCACCACGAACATCGGAGCCAAGGGGTGGGGTGCAATGATAGCAGAACTGGTCATAAAGGGCGCGTGGGTCGCCGTCGTAGTCAATACCCAATTCTTGGAGGCGACGGGCAGTAGCGATTAAATTAAGGCTGAGTTTTTGTGCTGCTGAGTTGCGTCCACCGTCACCAGTGCCATGCTCTACTAAATCTCTGTCCTCACGTCCTAGAAATATGGATAAATTTGGGCGAGTGCTGACTGTAGTTTGCACTGGCTTAGTTTGGGGCTGTGGAACTTGCAAGGGCTGTTGCTGATTCAGCATCAACTCAATCACCCAGTTTGGACAGTTTGCAACTTCAATATCTTGCGGCGATCGCACCCAATGATAACTACCAGTTTGGGGGTGTACTGATGGCGGTAGTACGCTTTGCAGCCCGTTCCAGCGAAATTCTAGTAACTGTTCTTTACCGTCATCGCCCTTAACTCCAGTTTTGAGCTTGACAGTTTTTACTATTTGCCAGTAGTCCTGTGTTACAAAGTAAAGTAATTGTCTACGCCCAGCTTTGCCAGAGCTAAAAATTACTGTGTCGGGTAAATCGCCATCAGAAAGCTTTTGTAGTAATGCTTCTGCTGCGTGACCATCGGCATCAATGGCTAAAATTCCGCCTGATACAACTCCAGTGCGGATGCCATAGCCAAAGGCTCTGTCTGATTGCAGTTCTTTAATGAGCGTTTGCCTATTTAGTGCTGTTTCTTGCTGCCAGTCTTGACGATAAGGGCGCTTATTGTCTGTAACTGGGGTCAATGCCCAGTTACCAGGAATTTGCTGTAAGCCGGAAATTAGACGCTCTGCGGTCGTTGGATTGATTTGTGTAGTATGCACTTGTATTACCTCGAATTTTTAAAATCCGGGTAACTCCTAATGTTGCAATGCGACCGCAGAACTAGTTATCATAGAGCTGCGATCGCGGTTCCGAAAAGTCTGACAGGACATTTTCACTTCGGAGTTACCCGCGTTATGACAAGACAATTAATGAAATCCAGCCTTTGCTGGTACGAATCCCCTTTTAGTTACAGCTAGAAGGGGATATCCGTAAGTTTTCTTGACAGATGCTGATGTATAGCAGTCGCAAGTTTTACGCCACATCCTTTACTGTGAAGCCCTTGCTACACCACTGAACTAGCAGCCATCTATCAGATTCTTTGTCTAAAGCTGGCTTTAGTCGAAAAGCAAAAAAATCTTCCCAAGCCTCTATACCGTGCTGTGTAACGAATTGTTTTTCAACTTCTTTAAAGCGTTCCCAGTTACGCTCGGCGATCGCGATCAGCATTGGGATTAATTCGCTTACTGGTATCTGGGTAGTTGTTTCACTCATCTGGGTGGCCCTCAAAAATACAAATTATTGGTAAAGGTTCTATCTTGGTATCGACAACTTTAACTAATCGTATTCCTCTTTTTCTGCCTATCCTTTTGCAGTTTTGCTCTGAAGCGGCAGGCAGCCAATATCTAGTTTCGGCTAGCGGGTCAAATTTGCCCTCAACACGTTCTATACCGTCGTTTGGCTGATTTTCCTCGGTCAAATTACCTCCTGATTTTGTTCTGCGCGATCGCGTTAGTCATTTGTCCTTTTCCTCCTTTTTCTTGTCTATCGCTTGCTCAAGCAGCATTGTTATGAGGTTGTTAACGGTTCGATGCTCATCCTCAGCCCATTCCTTAAGAAACTCGTGCTTATCTGGGTCAAGGTAAACCATGACTCGCGGTTTTTTACTAGGCATCTCTACAGGTACATATAAGTACTATCGCTTGTCAGCAATTGTCACCCTAATAAGAAAATTTGGGAAGGGAGTTGCACTTGTCAGTACCTGCTGCTACTATATTAGTGTCAAGGTTATCGATGCGTCAATAACTTAAGGCAGATGCAAGTAAGACCCAAGCACAAAACGCTAAGGCGATTTCCTTTCGAGGGTTGCAAGGGTTGTAAGCGCTGTTTTGACACCATTCAACTATTCACAGCAATATCTGCATTGCGTCCGTTCATTTTCTGCGGTCGTGGTAATTGTGCGTGGGAGCATCACAAGCGAGGATTCATGCATATCAATTTACGCAACTTAGAAGCAATCAACGAACTACCCCTTCAGAGAACAATGCTTAATCAAAATCAATTACGAAGGTTAGAAGCAATAGATCGCTGGCTC
>CAXUOL010000333.1:6157-7382 GCA_964252435.1 uncultured Nostoc sp. | reverse complement strand
AACTCCTAACTCCTAACTCCTAACTCCTAACTCCTAACTCCTAACGCCCAATACTAAATACCTAATCTGGGGATGATTCTGATTTTTCTGGCTTGAGTAAGGGGAAAGCGATCGCATCCCGAATACTGGCACAATCGGTTAATAACATCACTAACCGATCAATCCCAATCCCTAAACCACCTGTAGGTGGCATACCATATTCCAAAGCGGTAAGAAAGTCTTCATCTACACCTTGGGCTTCTAAGTCGCCAGCAGCTTTCCGCGCCGCTTGTGCTTCTAAGCGTTCTCTTTGCTCAATGGGATCGGTAAGTTCTGAGAAGCTATTCCCAGTTTCTCGCCCGACTATAAATAACTCAAATCGTTCTACCAAACCAGGCACAGAACGGTGAGGTTTTGCTAGGGGCGAAATTTCTACAGGGTAATCAATTACAAAGGTAGGTTGAATTAAATTAGCTTCTACTTTCTCTTCAAAGGCTAAATTTAGTAACTTACCAATTGATTGGGCTTCATCTATACCAGGAATACCAGCATTTTTACTTGCTATTTTTGCTTCTTCTAAATTTTGGAACGAATTAAAATCCAAGCCCGTAAATTCTTTAACTAAATCGTGCATTGTCACCCGCCGCCAAGGTGGTGTTAAATCTATCGGTTCCCCTTGGTATGTGATTTCCAATGTGCCGAGTACCTCTTGGGCAACAGTAGTAATAATCCCTTCAGTCAACGCCATCATATCGTTGTAGTCGGCGTAGGCTTGGTAAACTTCAATCGTCGTAAATTCGGGATTGTGTCGAGTCGAAATTCCCTCATTGCGGAAAACCCGCCCCAATTCAAACACCTTTTCAAAACCACCCACAATCAACCGCTTGAGATGGAGTTCTGTGGCAATTCGCAGATACAATTCCATTTCTAAAGTGTTGTGGTAGGTAATAAATGGACGTGCGTCTGCACCCCCAGTCTCACTTTGCAAAACTGGTGTTTCAATTTCCAGAAAATCCCGTTCTTCTAAATAACGGCGAATACCGGCAGTAATTTGGGCACGACGGCGGAAAGTTTGCCGCACTTCCGGGTTAACAATCAAGTCAACGTAGCGTTGACGATAGCGCTTGGCAACATCCGTTAATCCATGCCACTTGTCGGGTAGGGGCAAGAGGGATTTAGTGAGGATAGTATATTGTTTAACGTAGACAGATAACTCGCCCTTTTCAGTCCGTTTAATAGTACCTTT
>CAXUOL010000333.1:0-6057 GCA_964252435.1 uncultured Nostoc sp. | reverse complement strand
GCGGCTCGGATATCTTCTTCCGACATGGTAACGAACTAAATAGGGCAAGATTAATTATAGATGCTGTAATCAAGTGAGGCGATTATCTGCAATCTTTACAAACGTCAGATTTGGTGTCGCCATCAAATACTACCAAAAATTTGCCATCGGGTATTAAGCGTTGAATAACCCGCAAATATCCATCAGCATCCGATTGTGTTCGGTAACGAGCCACAACAATTCGTTGCATATTGGCAAGCAAACGCACAACTAACAACCTATTGAGATCATCTCGATAGGGCATAATAGATAAGTCTCCATTGAGTTTGGAGCAACAGCCAGTGCCGAACTTTCCAGGGGACGCACTGGCTTTTTGCTTTAGTCAAATCTTATCAGAAAAAAGCAAAATTTACTAAACCCTCTATTATATCAAATTTTGTAGGATTTTGAAACAAAAGTGAAACAAAAATGTGCCAAACCTGTTTCAAAATAGATTCATTAAATGAACATGATGACTGGCTGACCGTTTGGGCATGGTTAAACGATTGCAGCAAGGCGGCTCAAGGTGCTTCAGTCATCAGCTTTGGAATTAGAGAAAGGAAATCTGAAATTGAAAGAATGCTGGAGTATATGGCGAAAAAGCGGGGAATAACTTCTGACGAACTGTTCAAAAGCATTCTGGATGGAACTGCTAACAGCAGTGGCAATAATGAGCCAGTTAGCGAGGAATAGAATATGTCGAAAGCAATATTCCTCACTTAACAGGTAGCCATCAGACTAAATAGGGCAAAATTAATTTAATGTTGTATTTTTGAAAATGACGTAAATGGTGCATTTTAGAAGCACGACAACACCACCACTAGATATCAGAGTACAGGATATTGACCACTGCGGACTAGGGCATGTTTTCAAACTATAAATTTTCCTTAACTGTCCTTGCATCTTTGTCAAGATTTTGAGATATTAAATTGAAAAATTAATTCAGATAGAAACTTATGACAACTGAGCAAGAGCTTCAATCTCTTTTTAATACCTTAGATAGCGATCGAGACGGCAAAGTCTCCATTAATGATCTTTTTTTAAGTCCTGGCTTAAGTGCAATCATCTCATCAGAAACAAATACCACTAGTCCCCAAGAGTTACTAGTACAGTATGATTCAGACAAAGACGGTAGTATTACCTTTGAAGAGTTAAAGGAAGCAGTTGAGAAAGCAAATAATTTAAACTAGCAGTCAAAAAATCAACGCCACACTCACCTCAAAATCCCTCTCTAGCCCACACTAAATCCCTCTCTAGGCAACTATTGAGGGATTTGCCATTTGCCCCTTAGTGACACTTTGCTACCCTCTACAGAACTTCATTCTAGCTAGTGGTCTGTCCCATTAATTCTGAGAATTAAGAGAACGAACCGCAAAGGACGCAAAGAGCGCAAAGTAAAAGAGGTAAAGAAGAGAAATTTAAAACTGATTCACCTATCAAAACTTTTGGGACAGACTACTAGTAATAACCTACCATCGACTCTGTAGCCACCTCTGTGAGGGTTTTCGATTGGTTAATGGTTTTGACTATTCAAAACTAGAGACAGATCGCAAACAAAAAGTGCCTCTTTATACTACAGCAGGAGTTGCTGACTACTGAATTTTGGATGTGAATCAGCGTCAGGTTTATGTTTTCCGCGAACCGGGTTTGGAAGGCTACAATCTTGAATTTATTTTGCAGGAGGATGCAACGTTATCCTTGATTGCCTTGGCAGAAATCGAAGTCCAGATTAGTCAAATGTTTCCATAAGTTCTACAAACCAAACCTTTATTTTTCTCCTATTTTCAGCAAATGCTTAGATGAAATAGCTTTCATTTTCAAGTTAGTAAATTGCACGATCGCTTTTACTAAGTCTTGCTGTTCTGGTTGTAAATTTAGTTTTTCTAGCGCTTGCTTGATATTATTACCAGCCCGAAGATTGTGATTAAGTTGGGCACGTTGCGATGAGTTTAACACTGCCGCAATTTCCCTATTTCTTCTCTGACGCACAGCCTGGAGTTCTTGGCGTTGTAAGGGAGTCAGGCTAATCTCCGACGAGGTGGAGTAGCTTGCAGTTTTGGTACTTTGGGCGAAAATAACACCAAAAGTCGTATTGATTTGAACGGGTGCAGCTAAGGCAATTCCCGGCATGAAGAGGACAAAAGCAAGAATATTAGCGAACATAGACAGCCGTTTTGTCAAGTAAATTGCCATATTGAGAAATAGCTAGTACAATCTGGCGGAAGTTTGCCTAACTTTAAGCAAGTTGCTCAAGTAACTTATCTGGTTAATTAACCTCCAAAACCAGGAATTAAACGCTTCAGGGCACGACCGGCAACATCGCCATAGCGCAGTTCTCCACACATAATCTTACCCATGATCTGGGGAGCCGAGGGATGCTTAACACCAACTTTGTAGCCAATATTGGAAAACCGATAGAATGCTCCAGCTAATTTTTGCGCCCAAGCCATCTCAGTACCCAACTCTTCATTAATGGCTTCGCTATATTTTTCTAAAGCGTTAGTGTCACCAGAAAGTGCTTCATTAATGGTTGCAGCCGCGAGTAAACCACTAAAAATTGAGGGGCGAATGCCTTCTGCTGTCATGGGATCAACCACACAAGCAGCTTCCCCAGCTAAAACCGCATTTTGGGTGTGCAGCTTTTGATTACCATCCCAAATACATAGGGGATGACCATATTGTTTGCTGGTTTTGAGGTCTACATTCAACGATTTGGCGTACTCATCCAAAATCTTTTTGAAGTCTTGGGGTTGACGACCAATAAACGTCCCGACACCTATGGAATAACCATCAGCTTTGGGGAAGTTCCAGAGATAGCCGTTTTTGACCAAGCCAAACTCAAAATGAATTACGGGTTGGTTTTCTATAATGCCAGGGATTTCCGCCTCTAAAGCCCCTGTGAGCAGACGTTTACGTTCTTTGAAACCTAGCCATTTTGCCATTGCTCCTTTGGCACCATCAGCCGCGATTAAATAGCGACCTGTAACTGGGCTATTAGCTGTATTAACTTGCCAATAGTCACTTTGAAATTCAATACCAGTTACTTCCGTATTATCTCTTAGTTCAGCCCCTTGCTTCTGTGCTTGCTGCACTAGAAAATGGTCAAAAATATCTCGTCGCACCATCCAGACTGGTTCTTTGGTAGCGATTTTTGCTTCCACGGGGTCGCCTAATTTCCAGGTAAAGCGAAGGGAGTCGGCTTTTACAGAAATCGCTGGGCTAAAATCAAAGTCAAACCATTGAGCGATCGCTGGAGAGACACCACCGCCACAAGGTTTATATCTTGGCAGAGATTCTTTTTCCAACACTAATACTGAGCGACCTTGTTTGGCTAAATGATATGCAGCTGTTCCACCAGCTGGACCGGCGCCGACGATAATGCAGTCGTACATAAGGCTGAATTTTTGCTCCTCAATTAGTTTATTTTCTATAGGACTTACGCAATAACTATCTGAAAGCTTATTCCTTTGTGTCCTTTGCGTCCTTTGCGGTTCGTTTTTTCATAATTTTGCGTAAGTCCTGTTCTATTGAGATACTCGCTCAATTTTTGTTAGATACCTAAGAAATGATAAAGGCTGAAGAATTTATCCATTATTCTTCAGCCTTTATACTTAAGACTTGAGACTTTAAACAGTCGTGATGTCTTTTTCTTTTTCTGCCAACAGTGCGTCTATTTTGGCGGTATACTCGTTTGTCAGTTTTTGCAAGTTATCTTGTTGGTCTTTTGATTCATCTTTGGAGATTTCAGAGGCTTTCTCCTGTTTGCGAATGGCGTCTATGGCATCGCGGCGAATGTTGCGAATAGCAACACGACCCTCTTCAGCATACTTGGATGCCATTTTGACGAATTCTTTACGGCGTTCGCTCGTTAAGGGCGGAATATTCAACCGGATTACAGAACCGTCGTTACTGGGTGTTAAACCCACATCTGAGAGGGAAATAGCCTTCTCAACGATGTTTAGGGTGTTGCGCTCGTAGGGTTGAATTAAGATCGTCGTAGCATCTGGCGTGCTAATATTTGCCAGTGATTTCAAAGAAGTAGGCGAACCGTAATAGTCTACCAATACCTTATCTAATAGACTCGCATTGGCGCGACCAGTGCGAATCGAGTTAAAAGCTCGTTGAGTTGCCTCAACGGTTTTTTGCATCGTACTTTCAGCTTCAGCTAATTTCACAAGAACCTCCCACAAGGGTGCCGATGGATTCTCCCAAGACTGCTCGGTGGATATTTCCTCGCACCGTTAGGTCAAATACCAGAATTGGGATATTATTTTCTTTACACAAGGCGATCGCAGTACTATCCATCACCCGCAAATCTTGGGCTAAAACGTGCGCGTAGGTTAAGCTATTGTAACGCTTGGCGTCAGGATAAATATGAGGATCGGCATCATATACTCCATCTACTTTGGTGGCTTTAAAAATCACTTCAGCATCAATTTCTGCTGCTCTTAATGCCGCAGTAGTATCAGTAGTAAAAAAGGGATTTCCAGAACCAGCACCAAAAATTACCACCCGTCCTTTTTCAAGATGACGGATGGCACGACGACGAATATATGGTTCTGCTAATTCTTGCATAGCGATCGCGGTTTGCACTCGCGTCTGTACTCCTATACGTTCTAGCGAATCTTGCAGCGTCATGGCATTCATTACCGTGGCAATCATCCCGATATAGTCAGCGGTTGCTCTGTCCATCCCCGCCGACGCTGCTTTGACGCCACGAAAAATATTGCCGCCGCCAACAACTATGGCGATTTGAGTACCAGTGGCTATCACCTCTGCTAATTCTTGTGCTATTCCTTTGACCACTTCTGGATCGATGCCATAGCCCATGTTGCCCATTAAGGCTTCACCACTCAGTTTGAGTAAAACCCGTCGGTAATTGGTTCCCATGAAGTTACGCTTTATCAAAAAAGTTGCAATTGCCTCCAATTTAAGATAACAGTTACAGGGACTATCTATGTCTAGTTACGCCAAATCAATGTAGTACCGACTGGTTCTGTTTGTGGTATGGCTATTTCTTCACCTTTAAACAGAGAAGCGATCGCAGTTCTCAAATAATCCTCTCCCACTGATGATGGATCTTGGGGATGATTATCAATTTTACCTTTGTAACGGACTATACCGTTAGTATCTATGAGAAAGGCCGTTGGTGTTTTTGTTGCACCGAAACTACCAGTCACATCTTGCGTTGAGTCCCACAGGTAGGGGAAGTTCAACTGGTGACATCGGGCAAAAGCTTTCATATTTTCAAAGCTTAACCTAGTGTCGTAGTCAACATTACTACCATTGAGTCCAATTAGTGTGAAGCCTTTTGGGGCAAATTCGGCTTGAATGTTTTTTAGCCTGCCTAAATACCACTCTACATAAGGACAGTGGTTAGACATGGAAATAACGCCGACTGCTCGGAACTTCTCAAGATAACGCCTGAGATGGTGTACTTGATCGTCAATTCCTGGCAATTCAAAATCTGGTGCGTAGCTCCCAACGGGAGTATCAATTGTTTCTAGTAAATTCATGATTTCTGGCTCGCAGAACTAGGAACAAGAAAAATATTGTTAAATTCAGCGTCAGTTTCCAGTTGCAAACCACCCCTTAGCCGATGCCTCATATTCGCCAATCTTATAGACCAAATTTGCGATCGTAAATTGTGAAACTACTGAATCTAGCACTGATGCTAATTCACTCACATCTACAAAATAGCCCAAATATTACTCATATTAAAAAAGTTATGATTTTTAATACTGACATAATCTCAGTTATGAGTAAGTTACCTCTATTAATAAGATGAAAACTCTCTATACTGGATAAAATTATCAGCTTGATGCTAGTATTATCAGCCTAGAAGCTTTTTTGGTATATGTATAGGCTATCACTAGAGCAAAGGATGTATTTTGAAAATCTGATAAATTTTATGCAAATTAAAAACAATTTTACTTGTGCCTTGCTGCTGAAAAGCTTTTAGCATTCTTTACATCAAATTTACCATGACAACCTCAAGTTCAAAAACAGCACTTAACTCTACAAAAACCTGGATTTGGC
>CAXUOL010000332.1:0-7384 GCA_964252435.1 uncultured Nostoc sp. | reverse complement strand
CTTGCACTAGCCAACCACTGACAAATTCAACTGCTCCTCCACCAGGCATAGAGAAGGAAATAGCGTCGGTTAATCTGGTTTTGCCATTTTCCGATTCAAATTCATGTCGATGTACCCAAGATTCAAAGGGGCCAGATATCTGTTCGTCAGTAAACAGGCGATATTTTTCACATTCAGTATGACGCGCTAACCAAGTTAAAGGTAATGGGCCGAGAAACAAGCGAAATTCGGTAATAGCACCCACGTTTAGCCCTCCTTCACGACGAACCACTTGGACTGGCTGCCAAGGTGGATTCAAGAGTTGCAAAATATCTGGCCTTTCGTGAAATTTCCAAACTACTTCTGGTGAGGCATTAATTATTGAGGAATGTTTAAAGTGCAGCATGGAAAGAAAAACCTAAAATTCAACTTTCGGATTCGGTATCAATCTCGATATCTAGGGTATCTTCATCAACCCGCACATACAAAATATTTGGGTTACAACAAACTTGACAATCTTCAACGTAAGATTGCTGTCCTCCAGCACTCAAATCAATAAAAGTTAAGTTTGGTTCGCCGCAATAGGCGCAGTAATACTCAGCTGTGTTTTGCATCAAGTTTTCAGCTATGAATTCAATGGCTGTAATTCTTTTGGGGATGGATTGATATAACTCTTAGCATCAGCCAAATGCTTTAGTAGTGTAGACTGTGGCAGAGGCCCTTGCAAGTGGCTCCAGGGTAATACTTGTTCTGTTGACCATTCGGCGTGGACGTAGAAATCTAAGTCGGGGATTTGCCCTTTGAGTTGCTTGAAAGCACGTTTGTAGCTACCCAAGGAATCGCCAAAGTCACGAGTAAGTTCGAGAAGTTGGGAGAGTCTGCGATCGCCTCTCGATAACAAAGCCTGTATAATCGACCAATTATAGCTTTCTGGGCGAAACTCTATCCCCTGTGGTTTTAGCTGTTTTTGCAAAAATTGCAACCGCTTTTCTGCTTGACGATTTACCCCAAACCATTGAAACGGCGTATGTGCTTTGGGTACAAAGGTGCTGCATCCGTATGTTAAGCGCAATCCTGGCGCAGCTTTTTTGATATTACGCATCATCGCCACGGTTTGTTCTAAATCTTCTGCGTCTTCACCAGGAATTCCTGCCATTCCGTAGAGTTTCAAGCTTTTTAATCCGCCAGCTTTGGCATTTATGGCTGCTTGGATGATTTCATCGTTATGCAGCTTTTTGTTGACGATTTGGCGGATTTTCTCGGAACCACTTTCTACAGCAATAGTAAGCGATCGCGTGTCTCGTTTCGTCAAAGTTTCTGCTAACTGGACTGTTACAGTATTAGTTCTCACTGAGGCAATACTGAGACGGACATCATCATATTTTGGCTGACTAATATAATCTAGCAAAGCCTCAAATTCTGGATGTTGAGTTACTGAAGCCCCTAATAATCCTAACCGATTTGTGACTTCTAAACCTTTGGCGATCGCTGGAATTAATGAATATTCCAGACTGGCTGTTCTAAAAGGCAGTGTGAGATAACTCGCTAAACAAAAGCGGCACATTTCTGGACAACTTCTCACCACTTCCACCATGTAAATATTTTCCCATGCGGCTTTTTCAGTGACTACAGTCGATGCCGATAGAGTATTTCCCCGGTAAGTTTGCTTTTGCACCACTGCGGGAATTTCGGGAGAAATTGGTTTAATTGACTTTAATTCACCATCTTTTGTGTGATATTCCACCTCATACAAACTGGGGACATAAATTCCTGGAATTTGTGCAAGTCTTTTTAGTTGAGTTTGTCTTGAGGCATTTCTTACTTCTTTGTAAGCCTCAATAAAATTCCCTAACAGGTTTTCGCCATCTCCCAGTAAAACCACATCCAAAAAATCTGCAAAAGGTTCGGGATTAGCAGTGAGAACGGGGCCACCACCAAAAATTATCGGATGAGAATCATCACGAGAGGTTCCTCGAATTGGAATATCTAAATATTCCAGCAAATTTAAAATATTCACATAATCCAGTTCCCACGAAATAGAAAATCCCACAATTTCCGGCGTTCTAGGGAGTTGTTCGTGAATATCGGTAAACAGGCGACTCACCTGCACATCATCACGCATTGCCAAGGTTGCCCAAACTACCTGATAGCCAAGGCTAGTGATACCGACGCTGTACTCATTGGGAAAGGCGAAGATTATGGGGATAGCGTTGGTGTCTGGGGTAGTGGGTGTAAAGAGAAGGCGTTCAGAGTCAAATACAGATGATGTCACAGGTGTTTGTTAGAGGCAAGTTTATCTATATTTAATTTTAAGCCATAGAATAATTAAGTTAAAAATTAATGTTACGGCGTTAGCAAGAATAATTGGCAAGGATTGTAAATAAATTCCATAGATTACCCACAAAAAAACACCACTTATGAATGTAATCACCGTCACCAAAGAAACATCTTTTGCTGATTTTGTTTGCCAAGTTTTAAACATCTGTGGCAAAAAAGAGATTGTGGTTATTGTGGCGGCAGCTAATCCTATAATTGTCAAAAAATCCATATTTAATTATTTATATTAAGTTGCCATATCATACATCAGCGATCGCCATTATCTGCTTAATACAACGCTATACGAGACATTTTACACTGTTGAGCGATCGCGACAACAGATTAACAACAAAATTTCCGATTTATTTAATCAGTCGGGAATCTAAAAATGTATCACGGTCTTAGCAAAAATAATCGGTAAGAATTGTAATTGATGTATATTAAACACCAAAAAAGACCGATTATAAATGCAATTAGCATGACAAAAGAAAACTCATTAAAGGATATGTGATAAACACTAGCAAAACCGATGAATTAATTCTTCACGAGACAACTGCAACAGTAAAGGAGTAAACTCTTCTGGCGCTAACGATAATAAAGGTTCAATAATTGCTTGAAGCTCATTATCTATTTCACCAAAGCGAACTTTGAGCAAGTTTTCCACCACCAAGCGTTCTCCTTGCTGAATTCCTGTTTGGAGTCCTGTTTGGAGTCCCCGTTGTTCACCTTCTTGTATTGCCTGTTCTCGATCTTGTTGGTAAAGTGGTGCTAATCGCATAAGTAATTCCCTATCTTCCTCGTCTTGATTTTGAGTAAGTTGTAAGTTTTTTTGCAAGTTGTACAGCAATTCTAACGCTGCTTTTCGGAAAGGATTATCAGGAGTAAGTGCTTCTAGTTCGTCAATTGCTTGCTTTTGAACGTTCCCTCTAGCAATGATTCTCAGCCATAAGGTTTCTGAGATAGATGGCAACTGATGAATTGTTACTATTGCGGTACGCAAATATTCTGGCATGAAGTATATTCCAGGCAGATAGTCATCTTTTGGGTTAGCACCAAATCCTGATAAGAGTTGCGCTGATGCTGTGGGAGTAAGAATCCATAATTTTGGTAACTCAGATTCTAGAATGCGTGTTTTATTTCGATTGGCTTGTCGTTGTAAATCGCCACGTACCTCTAATAATTTTAAGAGGCAATCGCAAATTTCTGTAGCTGAAGCTGCGTTACGAAAGGGTTCAAATAGAGAAGGGGTAGTGATAATTTGACCTAATAATTTTAGTGTTTCTGGTACATTACTTGGTTGTGGTTTGGGGATGAAATAAACGTCAATTTGTCTAACTTCTCCTGCGACTCGTCTAGGTGCTTGGACTTCGCCGTAAGGAGTGAGTAATTGTTCGAGGTAGTCTTTGGCAAATTGGTCGTGAATAAATCTGGTCATGTTGGTAGTTTGGTGATGTAAACCAGTTTATTTACCATTCTCTGACGATTTTTTGAGATAAGACTTAGCCCAAGCATATCGTTGTGAATCTTTTTTCAGTAAATATTCTGCTGCTTCATGTCGTTTATTCTCATTTTTTGTACTCCTGATTACTCGTTTTCTTTCAGCATCTATATCCTCAGCTTCAGCCCCACGGTCGATTGCTTGATCAAACCAATAATCTCCTTTTGGATAGTCACCTTTGTCATAATATATAGCACCCATTAAGGTATAAGGTTGATGACTATCAGGGTGATACTCCATAGCTTTTTTCGCACAAATCTCTGCATCAGCTAAGTTATCCATATCTCTGAATGCTGCACCTCTAGTAACTGAAATTGCTGACTTTAGCTTGCTTTCTCTGATTTTGCTTAAGTCTAAGTTAGTAAGTTTTAATGCCTGTTCAGGTTCATCTGCTTTGCGCCAATAACTACTAGCGGTGGGAATATCCCATTTATTTCTAGTGCGGTGAAATTCCTGCTCATAAAACTCTGCTTCTAGCCTGTAATACGCAAGAGCAATTTTCCCGCCAGGAGATAATAGTTCCTCTTCCATAAGCTGCAAAACCAACTTAGGATCTAGCCGTTCTTTTTTCTCTAATTTGACCATGATCGCGTAAAATGGCTCTAGCGGAAGTGAAGGATCTATCAATCCATATTTTCTTTTGAGAATAGCGAAGTGCTTTTGTTGAGCGAGAATAATGATATCTTCACGTCTATTATTTTGTAGCCACTCAATTTCTGACTCATTAAGTAGTTCTCCTGAATCTATCTTAGATTTTAGTATAGAGGCGTATTTTCCATTTGCAATTTCTATAATCTTAGTCAGCTTGCGTTTTTTGAGAAAGTTAATATCCTGTTCACCTAACTGATTTGACAACTCAAGCCTTTTGAGAATTTTATACAGGTGACTCTTAGGCGATGAATCCTTATAATGAGTTACTTTATACTTAGCTCTCAAAGTAGCAAATTCTCGTGTTTCTTTCAGTTCTTGGGCAATGGAAATAGTTTCGCTAAGTCCTTGCTGTTCCAACCACTTAATTTCTGACTCACGCAAATTTTTGTTTGCATCAATATTTTGCAATATTGGATATAGGGGACTGGATAATGATAAATCATAGTCTAGATTCGCTTGATATTTATCTCTTAACTGAGCAAAGTCAGCTTCTTTTACTGACTCTTGTTGTTTAAAAATTTCTGCTGTTTCCAAGAGTTCGTTATTGATCAGCCAATTATATTCAGAATTACTTAAACTTTCTGTTAACTCTAATTTTTTGAGTATTTGATAAAGTGGACTATCAGGATATGAGTCTTGATATTGAGTAGCTTTATATTTAGATTTCAGTTGACTAAATAGTTTTACCTCTTGAGCAATTTTATTGATTTCATATAAACCATTTGCTCTTAACCATTTAACCTCTGAATCAGTAAGGAAATTTCCTGACTCCAGTTTCAAAAGAATGAAATAGAGATGACTAGATTGCCAGGAACCGTTATAATTTGTAGCTTTGTACTTAGATTTCAATTTGGAGAATTCAAATTCTAAATTTCCGAATTCTTGTACTTTATATTTCTGCTTTTGCTTGATAGTTTCTAAAGTCTCCTCAAGCTGAGACTCTCCCAACCAATTAGATTCTAAGTCAAGGAGTTCAATTCCTAAGTCAAGTTTTCGTAGTATGAGATACAACAAACTAGCGGGTAATGAATCTTCATATTGAGTTGCTTGGTATTTGGACTTTAAAGCAGCAAAGTGTTCTAAGCGATTTTGAGACTCTTTACCCATATTGCTAACAGATGCGATCGCACGTAGTTAAATGTATTATCCGCTACTATAGCAATCCCAGTAAAAAAGGGCGAGTCAGACACCCACCCCCAAAGCATAAATATTTTCTGAAAGTCAAAGTATAATCCCTACAACAGCTTACACTGCCCATGATGCCGTAACAAATGGTCACACAACACCAGCGCCACCATCGCCTCAACCATTGGAACTGCACGCGGTAACACACAAGGATCGTGTCGTCCTTTCGCAGCTAATAGCGTTTCTTCACCTTCACGAGTTACTGTTTTTTGCTCTTTTCTAATTGTTGCTGTCGGCTTAAATGCAACTCGTAAAATGATATTTTCCCCGTTAGAAATTCCTCCCTGAATACCACCAGAACGGTTAGTTACAGTGCGAATTTCACCATTTTCATCAATATAATATTCGTCGTTATGCTCAATTCCGGTTAACAGCGTTCCGCCAAAACCGGAACCAATTTCAAAGCCTTTGCTAGCAGGGAGAGACATCACACCTTTCGCGATATCAGCTTCCAATTTATCAAATACTGGTTCGCCCAAACCTTTCGGCACATTACGAGCTACACATTCTACGACACCGCCGATAGAATCACCAAGTCTACCAACTTGCTCAATTAATTCAATCATGCGATCGCTACATTCAGCATCGGGACAGCGAACGATGTTACTTTCCACTTGTTCTAAGGTGACTGTATTTGGATCGACTACACCTTCCAAATCTTTGATGCGTTTGACGTAACCAATAACTTCAACATTGGCAACTTGACGGAGAATTTTTTTAGCGATCGCACCTGCTGCTACTCTGCCAATTGTCTCACGCGCTGACGACCTACCCCCGCCTTGCCAATTGCGAATGCCATATTTTGCATCATAAGTTGCATCCGCATGAGAAGGGCGATACTTCTCGGCCATCTCGTCGTAATCTTGCGAACGAGTGTCTTTGTTCCGTACCAAAATCCCTATAGGCGTTCCTAGTGTTTTGCCTTCAAATACACCTGATAATATCTCGCAGGTATCGGCTTCTTTGCGAGGTGTCGTAATTTTACTTTGTCCTGGACGCCTTCTATCTAATTCTACTTGAATTTCTTCCGCCGAAATTTCTAGTTGTGGAGGACAACCATCAATCACAACCCCCACACCACCGCCGTGAGATTCACCAAAAGTAGTTATACGAAATAGATGACCAAAAGTGTTGCCCATGATCTTAAAGAAAAAGTATGAGGCTTATGTATTTTAACTAGAGTTTGTGCAAAAGTTAATTTTTATGCTTTAGCACTCGGAATGTTTGATGTATACTCTATCTTTTACCAATACAAATAAGAAAGCGCCCTCCGTTACCAGAGGGCGCTTTCTTATTTAGCTAAACTTCAGAATTAACCGTTGATAGCAGGAGCAGTTAGAGCTACAGGAGCAAGATCACCAGCAGCCAAATCTAGAGGGAAGTTGTGAGCGTTACGCTCGTGCATTACTTCCATACCCAAGTTAGCGCGGTTGATTACATCTGCCCAGGTGCTGATGACGCGACCTTCAGAATCAATGATTGATTGGTTGAAGTTGAAACCGTTCAAGTTGAACGCCATTGTGCTTACACCCAAGGCGGTGAACCAGATGCCGATTACAGGCCATGCTGCTAAGAAGAAGTGCAAACTGCGGCTGTTGTTGAAAGAAGCGTATTGGAAGATTAACCTCCCGAAGTAGCCGTGAGCCGCAACGATGTTGTAGGTTTCTTCTTCTTGACCGAATTTGTAACCGTAGTTAAGGGATTCGGTTTCGGTGGTTTCACGAACTAGTGAAGAGGTTACTAGTGAACCGTGCA
>CAXUOL010000331.1:0-7387 GCA_964252435.1 uncultured Nostoc sp. | reverse complement strand
TACTAGCTAAAGAATTGGGTGCAAAAGCGATCGCAGTTAATGTTATTTCTCCTGGACCCACCGATACAGAACTATTTCGAGAAGGCAAAACACAAGAACAGATAGATTGTTTAGCCCAAATGGCTGCTTTTAATAAACTCGGAGATGTGCAAGAAATCGCCGACGTAGTAGCGTTTCTCGCTAGCGATGAAGCTAGATGGATCACTGGGCAAAATATTCGTGTCAATGGTGGAATCGCGTGAGGAAAAGCAACCCCTGACGCCACAGGATACACCGACTACCCATCCCATTTTTAGAACTTCAGACCACTTAAAGAAATCACAGTCATCTCTAAATCAAAAATATAATTTGTCAGTTGCAAAACTTTTCGGTTTTATATTTGTCCAAATAGGAGAATACGCCCGTGCTACCTGACGATGAAAACTGATTGCTAAATGTGGGCTGAAAAAGTTTGTATTAATATCATGTTTGGCTAATTAGTTATAATTCCCTTTCTCTATGCAGAAAGTACGACGAACAGAAGTTACAAGACTCAGAAATAAAATTTGCTTTATATCTGATTCTTGAGTTTAAAAACTGTAGCTTATTAACTTGCAAACTGCTGTCTTTTTAGCACAAGAATGCGAAGTATCTCAAGAGATACTTCGCATTCTTGTCTTTATATACAACTTATAGAGTCAGTTAACAGGTTATTAACATAACTTTCTGCATGGATACTACCCGAATGCCTTGTTATCAAAAATCTCAAAATATTTACAAATTGTTTAATATTTGAGTGTATTACTAACTCAAATCTCAATACTTCTTAATAAGATATTAGTTAATATAAATAATAATTAACTTTTTGCAATACTTTTTTAGTAATATCGTTTAATATTTCAATAACTACAGAAGTTACGTATTCTTTATGTAAATTTTAGATTTGCTAGCTAATTACTAAGTTTCAAATATTTCGGAGATATTTTTGTGTCTGTTATAAAAATTGCACACGAGCAGACCCATGCATACCAAAGATTTTCAGAACAGTATTCCATTTTAGGAATTGAAGGGACATATTATCTTGCGTTCGCTGATATTCCCCAACGCATTCAAAACCCTGCTTGCGGTTTACTAGCTCTAGATTTTGGGTGTGGAACAGGGCGATCGACTCGGTTTCTCAAGTCCTTGGGATGGGATGCGATCGGTGTTGATATCAATGCCAAAATGTTAGCCCAAGCTCATCAAATTGATCCAACCGGAACATACTATTTGATTGATGCATTGCCGTTGCCTTTTGCAGATGCTAACTTCAATCTGATTTTTCAAAGTTTTGTTCTGCTCGAATATTCCTCCATTCCTCAGATGATAGAAACACTTAGAGAGTGCGATCGCCTATTAAAAAATGATGGCATGGCGATCGTCGTGACTTGTTCAGAGGAATATTACTCCCATGATTGGCTGTCGTTTCAAAATGATTTTCCAGAGAATCATAGCCTTCAGTCAGGGGAAAAAGTTCGAGTCTCGATTCGGGGAACAGAGATAGTCTTATATGACTACTACTGGACGGATCGAGACTACCGGATTGCGTTTGAGCAGGCAGGGTTTGAGGTCATTCAAGCGCAACGACCTCTCGCTCAAGGGAACGAACCCTTTACCTGGGTAAGTGAACTGGAGCATCCATGTTGGGTGATTTATTCACTCAAGAAACGTACTAACTAAAAAAAAGGAAAACTTTACCTATGACCGGAGTATTACCCATCAAGGCTGAACTACGAAATCGGCCTTCTGTAATGTCTACCCTTGAAGGGAATAATGTGGTGCAGGCTGTGCTTGACGATATCGATCAAACTCTAGGTAATGCAGGGGGTGAAGTTTACTTTAGTGGTGTCGATGAGCGTCGTTTTATGGAGTCAAATCCAGACGACATTGTTTCCCGTTGGCGTCAACTAATCGCTCAAGGGATTGAAACACGAGTACTTACCCGATTTGGTGATGCTTTCACTCTTAGAGACTCCAAATCCCAACATCGTTGGATTCCAGAGCATTTCTTTAATCCCACTACTATTTGCGTCTACGGCGATAAGGTTGCCACAATTCTTTGGGGTTCTCCGGCTCAGGTATTAGTAGTGCAAGATTTTGCCTTTGCTGATGCACAGCGCAAACAGTTTCTCTGTATGTGGGAGCAAGCTGAGATTCCAACTACAGAAAGCAACACACTAGAAGTAAAGAATCTGCTTGCTGAAAGGACAATCAAACGATTTGGCGGTCGGGTCAGCTACATTAGCGGCAAAGATCGACAGCTTTTTCGAGATTTTCGCCTGTTAGATAAAACGCAGACTTACGGTAACAGCTTTTATTATGTCTGCCAAGCAGCTAATGGACTCGGGCCAGATCGCCTCGGACTGAAGTACTTTGATGGTCGGATGCTAGCTGGTATCGGTATTGGTAATCGCTTCTCACTTGGTGGTAACTGGCACTTCCATGTTGTTAACCCGATGGGAGAATTCGATCCAGAAAGCTTACTGCGTCTATGTCGGCATTTATTAGAGCTAAGTGGCGTTCCTGTGTTTGTGAAAAAGTTAACGACAGAAGAATGCGATCGCCTTCTGGGCATTGGCTTTTCACCAATCGAGGACTATCCCTGGCACGCCCAAGCTATGGAAGAAGATGATACCTTTGCTGAACAAATCCTCGATGTCAATGCCGTTTTGGAAAAGCTCAAGGTGCATCAACGCAGTGGTCTTAAAACCAACTATCGCTACTTCTGCTCTAAGTTTGGAGAGCAAACCACATCTGAGTTTCTCGGCGAAGAGAATGCTGCTGAAGCACATGATATCGTCAATAAGTTCTTTGATTATTTAGATATTAAGCAGTTGCACATTTCCCAGACCTCAGACTATGACAACATTATTCATTACCCCCCACTGGGCAACAACGGCAAAATGTACTTCTCACGGTTGATTCGGATTGGCGGTAAGGCTGCGGCTTTCTTTGCTATGGAGCCTGTAAGTGATGATACAGTGGGGCTTTATGCTAGTATCACCCTGCATCAAGAATTTCCTAACCTATCTGAGTACTTGATTGTGGAATGCTGTCGGCTCCTCCAAAAAGCAGGATATCGCTATTTAAATTTGGGTGGCTCGGAAACAAGTGGATTGTTTAGCTTCAAAGAGAAGTTCTCACCTGTAGAATACAAGAAGCTTCAATGGGTGGTGTATAAGGTTTAGGTCATTCCTGTTGTACAGTGGCAAGAAAAAATAGTTATGATTTTTGGGAGTTTGATTGCGTGAGAATTTTGGACTTCAGATTGAAAATAAATTTCATGAATTAACAATGAAATAAAGTTGTTTCAATCAAGCATTTTTTCTCTATTGAAAGTGAAAAAGAGTTATTATCTTAGCAAAGCAGATTAAAGAGTGCTAGTGTTACCTATCTTGGCGACATACGCCTGTTTCATCGGGATTTGAATGCAAAACTTTGCCCCTTGTCCCGGCTCAGAAATACACTCAATCTTGCCACCGTGTTTATCCACTACAATTTGATAGCTGATAGATAATCCCAAACCCGTGCCTTGACCCACGGGTTTTGTGGTGAAGAAAGGATCAAATAGCTTCTGTTTCACAGTTGCGTTCATTCCAGGACCATTATCTTGAATAGAGATAGCTATCCAATCAGAATTTACTACTTTAGTACAAATGATAATTATACTAGGGTAGTTTTTGATTTCTGCTACTGTTCTTTCGTCGTTGTACTTGTCTAACGCATCAATAGCATTACTAAGAATGTTCATAAATACTTGGTTTAGTTGTCCGGCATAACATTCTACGGCTGGTAATTCTCCATACTCTTTGTGAATCTCAATTGCGGGATGTTCTGATTTTGTTTTCAAACGATTATGCAAAATTAACAGTGTGCTATCTATTCCCTCATGAATGTTGACAGATTTCATGTCTGCTTCATCCAGTCGAGAGAAGTTGCGTAAGGTAAGTACAATTTCGCGGATGCGCTCAGTACCAAATTTCATCGAATAAAGGATTTTGGGCATATCTTCTATCAGAAAATCAAGTTCAACTTCTGCGATCAAATTTTGAATTTCTGGTACTGGATTTGGATAAACATCCTGATAAAGCTCGATTAAACTAATTAGATACTGGGTGTTGTTATCAAGATGAGTGAGGTTCCCGTGGATAAAGTTAACGGGGTTATTGATTTCGTGTGCCACACCAGCAACAAGTTGACCGAGGCTAGACATTTTCTCTGTTTGAATTAACTGTCCTTGGGTGTGCTGTAAATCTTGTAAAGTTTCTTCCAGTTCAGCCGCTTGCTGGCGCAAAGTTGCTTCAGAATAGCGTAAAGCTTCTTCTACTTGCTTGCGATCGCTAATATCCCGTAAGAAAACAATATATTCTTGGCGCTGGGGATTGATTTTGTGTGAAATTGTTGTTTCAATGATTTGCTTATCTTCTGGGGATTTTTGTAAGATTTGCTCACTTCTGCTTTGCCAATAAGCAGGTGCATCATCTAATTCTGGAAAAAACTCATCAAGATGACGCCCAAGCAGCTGATTAACATCTATTCCTAACAATGCTTCAGCAGCCGAGTTCGCTTGAGTGATTGCGCCATTTTCATCCAGCACTAGAACTGTATCTAGGACAGTATCTAAGGCAGTAATGAAGCGACTTTCAGACACTTCGCGGGCTTCGGCAATCGATGCAATTTGTGGTAAAGTAGTCCAGCAAGCGATCGCTACTGCCATAAATGAGATTACCATCAGCAGAATGAAAAAAAGATTTTTATCTGCACCACTAGGAAGTTTTTCAAATTGCTCCTTAACTGCCCAGATAATAGTGGCAGTACTGCAAATTAATGCTACTAAAATTCCTACCTGAAACCCGACAAAATCTTTAATCTGAGTACTGTATGACTGTCGGCGTTGCATCCACCATCTCAGATCGAAAGGTGCAAAAGGAATTCGCCTGATAGCCGCATCAGCTACCAAAACTATCATAGGTAACAGTAGCCCAGCAGCTAAGTTTTGCCACCTCCAGGCTAAACCACCAACTACTAAAGCTACTAGCTCCACACAACAAAAGCCCAAAGACAACCAAGGCCATCGGATTCCAGGCTGTCCGCGGTTCAACCATAGCCCAAAGTGGAATGTGATAATACATAACAAATAGCTAATAGTGATAGTTATCACTAAATTATTAAGATCACCCGAAAGTAAATAAAACAAACTAAATATAAAGGCGAATATGAGGCTAGGTTGCAATACCCCTTGACGGGAAACAACTGTAAAGACTGGAGACATATACCCGTCTAAAGCTAGTTGGTATAAAATACGAGGAGTATTAGCTACCCCGATAGCAGCACCAAGAAGGCAACTAGAGCAAATCAATAACGTTACAATTAATGAAGCTGCCTGACCCCAAAAAGGTGAAGCTGCGACAAAAGTCTTAAACAAATCGCCTTCTAACTCTGGGTTACTAGCTAGACGTATCAGCACCCAAGAGCCACACAGAGAAATGATAGCGATCAAATAACCAGCTACTGATAATAAGCGTAAAGTTTGACGGGGTTTTTGACTATCCGCCACAAACGCTGCACCTGTTTCAACACTATAAACAGCATAAACGGCAAAGAAAAACCACTTCGGCCATTCAACAGCCGAAAAACTAGGGAAACTGTTAGGAAATAAACCAGGACTTTGTGGTGAAAACGCTAACCAGCCTATGCCTTGAACAGAAAACAGAAGCACTAATCCTACTGCTGGAATAATGAAACATAAATGTAGAATAGCCAAAGCGCGTGTACCACTAAACGCGATACTGAATAAAAGTAGTGTGAAGCCAATTTTCATCACCATTTCTGGACAATGAATGCCCCAAGGTTCAAGCTGAACTTTGATCAATTCTGTAAGAATGACGCCGTTGATGGGAAATGAAACCCAACCAACAAAATATCCTAGTGCTGCGTAGCGTCCTAAAAGCGGAAAATTTTTCAGCAGTCTGCTGGTGTAATTAGGTGTTCCTCCTGATACATCCGGCCATTGCCTGCCCAACGCTTGCACCTGAAAGCACAGCATTACACCTATAATCGTTGCTGGAATCCACACAAACAAGGCTTGCATTCCTAGCCCAGAAGTTATGAATGGTGCAGAGGTAAACCATGAAAGTAAGCCAGACAAACCAAAGCCAAAAGTTTCAATAGCAGTTAAGGAACGCGGAAGCTTCATGACTGATTTGTAATTTTTTTCCACACCCAAAACTGAATGGGTAGGCATAATTAGTTAAAAATGACACTACAAGCGTTTAAATAACATATTTTTATTTGTTGGAATAAGGGTGAGAATGCTGAAAGCTTCAAGATTAGCTCATATTATGACTATTTTGCTCGGTAATTATCCACAACCTTCTAAAGGAAGCATTGCCTGTTTGATTACTTTTACTGGGATAGCTGTCTCTATTGCTTTGAATATCTCGGTTCTTTGTATTTTGTAGGACTGTAGGAGAACTCTTGGAGATACAATATTTTACAGATAACTCTGGAGCTTCTGACTTCTTTTGCTTAGAAGTTCCAAGAGTCAAGAATCCAACAGACTGTATATTTGGTTTTGAGACCTAAGTTCTATACCAGGACCTTTATTGATGGGTTATGCCTTTGGTTTTGGCGGAATTAGTAGTGTGTTTTATACCGCAACTGGTTTTGCAGTTTTGATATTTTTTGTGTTTAGGTATTGCACTTGTAGGTGATTCGTAATTCGTTTAGGAAGTGAGAGTCCTCTCAATCCGACGGTCGGGGATGAGCCACATAACTGCAACTAAAACGTACAATGCACAGGCAAACCATGAGTTCACAAAGGCAAGTGGAATTGCCACAGCATAGAATACCACCGATATCTTTTCCTTAAAGTTTCCAGTGACTGCGATCGCTAGAGTCGAATCCTTGCCGTGGTAATAAATCAAGGTGCGGGTAAGGATGAAGTAAGCGATCGCATTCAACAACAACACCGTACCATAAAGGGCAACTGGTATGGCGGCAAAGTGATTCTCGCCCATCCAGCCAGTGACGAAGGGGATTAGCGATAACCAAAACAGCAAATGCAGATTGGCCCAAAGGATATGGCCATTAACGTGGCGGACTGCTTGTAGTAGGTGATGGTGATTGTTCCAATAGATGCCGATATAGATAAAACTCAGCACATAGCTGAGAAATACCGGGATTAGTGGACGTAGCGCAGCTAAATCGAACCCATGCGGCACTTTGATTTCTAGCACCATAATGGTGATGATGATGGCAATTACCCCATCGCTGAATGCTTCTAATCTCCCTTTTCCCATGTACACATTCCTTTTCAGGGTAACTGAAAGTTTAGGTTTAAAAACCCTTTATTTATATGAAGGATTTT
>CAXUOL010000330.1:5242-7396 GCA_964252435.1 uncultured Nostoc sp. | reverse complement strand
CGCACCAATTCATGCACCTCTATCTATATTATGGGTAATTTGCCGGACATCATATCAGGCACCAGTTCCACAAAGTCGCGCTTGCTTATTTTAAGTCGATCAGCACGAACAAAAGATACATCGGGAGCGCGGAGATTTCGTTTTTCGTTATCAGCTTCTTTCCCGTTTTCAGTGTCTAATGTAGGCAAAATAAAACCAGCGCTAGAACCAGTCACCCGTCCTAGCCTCTGTGGGCGTACCCAGTTACCAAGTAATCTAGCTAACTCCGCACCGATTTCCTCTGACTCATAATCTGATGGCCCCATAACAACTATATTTCCGTCTACTAGCTCCATCTGCCATTCTGGATGCTCTGCTTGTAGTTGCTCTAAGTCTGGAATAGTGAACATAAGACCACGAAGAATGCATCTTTAATTTATCTTCCTACAAACTGGTATAAAAAATTAGCCAAAAAGCCAAAAAGTCAAGAGTCTAAAGTCAGAATCTTGACTTTTAACTCTCAACTCTCCAATTTGAGATTTGGATTTTGGATTGAAGAAAAAATCTAAAATCTAAAATCTAAAATCCAAAATTGATTAACTTCTAACTGTTGACTAAGAAGCTGATTCTCTAGCTGTAGGTGAACCTAGCTTTTTACTAGGGGATGCAGAAGACTCCTGTCCACTTGTCCGCAGTTTTGGCTTGGGAGAAGAATGTCTTTCTTCACCATTGCTGTTATCTGATTTCCACGCGGAACGGGGGCGATCGCTAGAAGATTCACGACGCTTACCAAGTCTTGGTTTGGGAGTGGAGCTTTCCTCTTGGGGAATTTCCACATCTGAACTCAACCAAGCTGGACGAGTTTGATCGTAAGCAATTTGCAGTGCAGCTGCGGCGATCGCTTGAGCATCGTATTCTTCAATTAGTTCGCTGACAATCGGTAAGAATGAAGCCAAACGCTCACCTGTCAAAGCTTCCCGCACCTGTTCTTGCAATTTCAGGATGTGTCGCGCTTCAATCTGGGCGCGTGTAGGAATCGTCAGCAATTGCCAACTTTGGCGATTATGACGTTCAAATGTTTGCTGTTTGCGCCGCTCAAATGGTTGTACTAGAGAAATTGCTGTTCCTTCCTTACCAGCACGACCAGTACGACCAATGCGATGGACGTAGGTTTCTACGCTATCGGGTAAGTCGTAGTTGATCACATGGGAGAGTTGATCGACATCTAATCCTCGTGCTGCAATATCAGTTGCTACCACCCAGCGAACTTGACGGTTACGGAATCGGCTCAATAACCGTTCCCGCGCTTGTTGCGACAAGTCACCGTGGTATTCATCGACACTGTGACCAGCCCCTTGTAACTGACTGGTGAGTTCTGCGGCTGTGCGTCTGGTGCGGACAAAGATTAAAGCTGTTTCTGGATCTTCCATTTCCAGAATCGGCTGTAAAGCTTTGGCTTTTGTCCAGTGGCGGGGGATCAGGTAAGCTACTTGGTTGATTTTGTTGGGAGCGGCTTTTGGTTGCTCAACGGTGACAGTCGCCGGCGATCGCAAAAACTTGTTCACCAACATCCGAATCGATGGTGGCATTGTTGCTGAGAATAAAGCTGTTTGGCGATCTACGGGCGCTTGCGAGAGGATTTTGATCACATCGTCGATAAAGCCCATGCTCAACATTTCATCAGCTTCATCCAACACAAACCACTTAACTTGATCGAGCTTTAAACAGCCGCGATCAAGCAAATCGATCACCCGTCCGGGAGTACCCACGACCATGTGAACACCACGTTTGAGTTGTAACATTTGGCGGTCAATTGATTGACCACCGTAGATTGCTAACACCCGCAATCCTTCATTACCGATGAATTGGGCGATCGCATCGTGAACTTGCATCGCTAATTCACGAGTTGGTGTTAAAACTATGGCTTGCACAGCTTTTTGATTAACATCAAGCCGCTCTAAAATCGGCAGTGAAAATGCCGCCGTTTTGCCTGTTCCAGTTTGAGATTGACCTACCACATCACGACCGGCTAGCAATTGGGGAATTGCTTGCACTTGAATGTTGGTTGGTTCGGTAAAACCAATTTTTTCTAGTTGTTCGACACGTTCTTGAGAAATGCCTAATTCTTGAAATGAAAGAGTCATTAATTCGTCCTAAATTTTATGTAAGGATTTT
>CAXUOL010000330.1:3333-5142 GCA_964252435.1 uncultured Nostoc sp. | reverse complement strand
TTAGTTATTGACTACTTGACCATAGAGGTCGTATGTATCAGCGTGGTGAATCGCTATTGGCACGATGGTTCCTAACTTTGCCTGGCCTTTGACATATACCAGACCATCAACCTCTGGGGAAAATCTACCTGAACGACCGATTAATTCACCACTTTCAGGATTTTCTTGCTCAATCAGGACATCGACTATTTTGCCTACTTCCTGTTGATTTTTCTTTTGAGAAATCGGTTGCTGGAGTTCCATCAGTTGATATCGGCGATCGTCCATCACCTCTTGGGACAACTGATTTGGCAACTTATAAGCTGGAGTTCCTTCCTCAGAGGAAAAGGTGAAGACACCAACATGATCGAATTCATGCCGCTGGACGAACTCTAGTAGATGCTCAAAATGCTTGCTTGTTTCTCCTGGGAAACCAACAATAAATGTTGTCCGCAGTACGGCTGTTGGTAGCGCCGTTTTGATGCGATCTATAATCCCATCATTTACGCGCCCTTGCCAAGGGCGGTTCATGGCGCGGAGAATCTCTGGATGAGAATGCTGCAAGGGCAAATCCAGATAAGGCAGGACGTTGGGTGTTTCTTGGATGGCCGCGATCACATCTGGGGTCAGTCCCGTAGGATAAGCGTAGTGCATTCTGATCCACGGTATATCTACTTTCCCCAAAGCGCGAAGTAATTCGGCTAATTTTGGCTGACCGTAAATATCTAGACCGTAATTAGTGGTGATTTGGGAAATTAAAATAATTTCCTTTACCCCTTGACTAACTAATTGCTCCGCTTCGGCGACGATAGATTCAATAGTACGCGATCGCTGGTTCCCTCGAAGATGAGGAATGATACAAAATGCACAACGATAATCACATCCTTCTGCAACCCGCAGGTAAGCTACGCCCTCGGTTGTAGTGCGATAGCGCGGTGTAGTTTCGTCGGCAATGTAGGTTGGCTCAATACTAACTTGTTTGACCCGCTCGCCAAGTTCAACACGCTCAATTACATTTACAATTTTGTGATAATCGCCTGTACCCACAACGGCTACTGCTTCAGGCAACTCCTCCAAAAGTTGTTCTTGGAAGTGTTGCGCCATACAGCCAGTGATTACGATCTTTTTATTTGCCTCTGCCAGTTCTACCAAAGTTCTGACAGATTCTTGTCGGGCCGCTTCAATAAAACTACAAGTATTAACAATAACGTAATCTGCTAACTCTTCATTTGTATCTACACCGTAGCCTGCTTCTGTGAGCATTCCCAGCATGTGTTCTGTATCAATTCGATTTTTCTCGCAGCCCAGGTGAGAAATCGCAATTGTTGGCTTGTCACCCATATTTTGAAAATATCTTCATTTTTTTTCTTGTAGTCAACATTCTGGCGCTAATTTCACTTTTTTCCGATCGCTATCTTTCTAATAACAGTACGACAGCAGATTTTTACTGTCAGCAACTGTCCATAGAATTATGACCCTATCAATATTAAAAATAGAGGTCATGTTATGATATTTTTATCAATCTGTTCCCCAGGGTAAATTGAAGTGTCTTTGGGTACATTTGACACTTGTAATGTTTTTTAACAATTAGCCTATTGGTATTTTACATTACCACAGCGTGTGCGTTGTTAACCTACCCATCGGGAAGCCGCCCAAAGGGCTTGTTGTGAGAAGTCGCTACCCTCAAGGAAATCGACGAAAGCGACTACGCCTATAAAGCAGTAATGCTACCCTGGCGATTGGCAAGTCCTACGACAGTGCGCGGACAAGACGCCTAAACCACGGAAAGCTGCCTTGCGTCTAGTGAGTGGCAAACTCCTCTTGTAGCCA
>CAXUOL010000330.1:0-3233 GCA_964252435.1 uncultured Nostoc sp. | reverse complement strand
CGTTGGGGAGGTAGCTTAAAAGCGGTGATTGACCGCGCCGAGCAAGAAGCTGCCGCCCTGGCAAGTGGAGGGGTTGACGGGCTGATTGTGGAGAACTTTTTTGACGCGCCGTTTACCAAAAACCAAGTCGATCCAGTAGTTGTGAGTGCCATGACCATTGTGGTGCAGCGGATACAGAATTTGGTGACTTTGCCTATAGGCTTAAATGTTTTGCGAAACGATGCTAAGAGCGCAATAGCGATCGCTAGCTGTGTACAGGCGCAATTTATCCGTGTCAATGTCCTCACAGGGGTGATGGCAACTGACCAAGGATTAATTGAGGGAGAAGCCCATCAACTACTCCGTTATCGACGGGAGTTGGGTTCTGATGTTAAAATTTTGGCCGATGTGTTGGTGAAACACGCCCGTCCTTTGAGTTCTCCAAATCTCACAGTCGCTGTGAAAGACACCATCGAAAGGGGTTTAGCAGACGGAGTAATTTTATCAGGCTGGGCTACTGGTAGTCCTCCTAACTTAGAAGATTTGGAACTAGCTTGTGGTGCAGCAAATGGCACGCCAGTGTTCATTGGCAGTGGAGCTAATTGGGAAAATATTGATACATTGATGCAAGCAGCAGATGGTGTAATAGTTTCCAGTTCCCTGAAACGTCATGGACGCATAGAGCAACCAATTGACCCAATTCGCGTCAGTCAATTTGTGGAAGCTGCCCGTCGCAATTGGAACTCCAAAGGTGAAAGCAAATCAGCAGAACAAGTGAAGTTACATTCTTAGAAAGTGGGGAAAGAGAGTTAGGAGTTAGGAGTTAGAAGTTAGGAGTTATGAGTTTTAAATTAATTGTTCCTAACTCCTCATTCTTAACTCCTCACTCCTCACTCTTAACTCCTAACTTTTACTAATCCCCATTCCCCAATATTTATGATTCGCCGCCGTTCTACTCCTTGGATTCATAAATGGGCACGTCCATTGATTGCCGCGATCGCTGGATGTGGTGCCCTGATAACAGGTTATCTGACCATAGAAAAGTTAACTGGAGGCAGTGCCGCTTGTGTGGCACAGGCTGGTGCTAAGGGCTGTAATGATGTGCTTTCCAGTCCTTGGGCAACGGTTTTTGGTCAGCCATTAGCTTTGTTTGGGTTTTTGGCATACACCAGTATGGTGATATTGGCTTTGGCTCCCTTAGTATTCAACTCAGCAGAAAACAATAACCGCAAACAATTGGAAAATTGGACATGGTGGTTGTTGCTGGTGGGTGCGATCGCTATGTCTGTCTTTAGCGGCTACTTAATGTATGTGCTGACATCTCAAATCAAAGCTATTTGTCCTTATTGTATCGGTTCAGCTTTGTTCTCTGTGGGTCTTTTGGTACTAACTATTATCGGTCGGACCTGGGAGGATATTGGACAAATTTTCTTTACTACCCTGATTGTCGGGATGGTAACACTGATTGGTACTTTAGGCATCTATGCTGGCGTGAATCAATCAGATGTTACACCTGGAACTCCTGGACAACCCACAAAAATTACCTTTACTCCCAAGGAAAACCCCAACCCAGCGTTCGGTTGGGAAGTTACCACTACTTCTGGTCAGACAGAAATAGCTCTAGCTCGCCATCTGGCGAAGGTAGGCGCGAAGGAATACACTGCTTACTGGTGTCCTCACTGCCATGAACAAAAGCAGCTTTTTGGTAAAGAAGCCGAGGAAATAATCAACAATGATGTTAAGGTAGAATGCGCTCCTGATGGACTTAAAGCTCAACCAGAACTGTGTAAAGCTGCAAAAATTGAAGGCTTTCCCACTTGGATCATCAATGGTAAAAGCTATAGCGGAGTCCAAAATTTAGAAGAACTAGCGAAAGTTTCTGATTATACAGGGCCTCGGAACTTCAAGTATTTTAAGTAAAGTACCTACACTGGCCTTCAGTAGTTCACACCCCATAGTCAACTGGATGAATACAATAAAATCTGTTTCCAGTTGGCTTTTTTGTTTTTGGTAACAGATATATAGGTCTTATACCAATACGGACCTCCAACCCTTTCCCAAGGCATCGGGGAGGGTGTTAGGGACTTTTGCAAGAGGTCAGGTCTATTGTAGAGACGGCAATTCATCGCGTCTCTTGCCCTAACGGAACAGTATTGGGTCTTATCCAATGCCCAATTACCAATTTTCCTGCGGCTTTTATCTGCAAATACTTAAGCTAAAGGAAATAAGCTAAGTACATTTACTCTAAAGTAATGTATATTTTAATTTATTTTTATAACACTTGAGAGCCACCTTGGGATGTAATCATGTCAGGCTGAAACCGAGAGGTGTGTCTATTGGAAATGAACCTAATTCTCAGTAATAATACTTAATTAATCGCAAATGTGAGTTTAATTGAGTAAGCTCTACTAGAGAAGGCTTTGAGAGTTAAATTTACTGAAATCACTTTCAACAATATTTATTAATCTGTGCTAATAGCCACAAGAGTCCCACTTGCCCTTTAGTTAGATAATTGGCCTCAATATATGGTAATACATGACAAATACCACCATGTCTTAAAGAACCTTGCTGAGTTAAAAAAATTTTTAGAAACTCTATTTAGCTCCTACTTGAGCTATGTTAGTCCGATAGTTAATAGCTATCGGAAATAGAGAATATTTCTGCCTACTAGATAATGGGAATGAATCAGCAGCTAGGCAAGCGTTTTGTGAAGTTAATCTTTAGACTCAAACAATCGCTTAGTCGAGGACACAAAGAATTAATTACTGCGGCCAGCGTTGCAGTCTGCGTCCTGATTTTGCACTCCATTGGATTATTGCAATCTTTGGAGTTGGCAGCTTTGGATCAATTTTTTCGCTTACGTCCAAATGAACCGCCAGAAGAGCGTATTACCATCGTAGGGATTGATGAAGCCGATTTAAAGAAAGTAGGTTCGTGGCCGATTCCAGATGCGAAGATTGCCGAGTTGTTACAAAAATTGAACGTCCACAAACCCCGTGCTATTGGCTTAGATATCTACCGAGATTTGCCAGTAGAATCTGGTAATCAAGAACTTCGTAATGCTTATAAGTTAATGCCCAATTTGATTGGTATTCAGCTACTGGCAAATGTCAAAAACGTTAATGTTTCACCTCCATTAGGGCTAAATCAGGATCAAGTGGGCTTTAATAACGTGCTGTACGATCTTGATGGTAAAGTGCGTCGCAGTTTGTTGTATTGGCACGTTAATAATCAGGTACACGAAAGTTTTGCTC
>CAXUOL010000329.1:0-7401 GCA_964252435.1 uncultured Nostoc sp. | reverse complement strand
GCTGGGGTTACATGCTTTATAAAAACGTGACAAATTTAATGTCGTTTTCATGTATGTAGAGGTTTATGTAGATGCAGTTTAGTTTGGATTTTTTATACAATTAATCCCGATCTAGGATGTAGACACAGGATTAACTCGCAAGGTGGTAGCGTCTTGCAAAAGACAGCACTTGTTGCCAAATTACTGTCAGTAGTATGGTAGAGATTTAATTGATCCTAATAGCGAATGGCACTAAGATAATGCAAACCCATTATCTACAAAGCTTTTGGGTGTGGGGTGTAGGGTGTGGGGTATAGTGACGAATAACTTTATTTATGTTCGCACTTATTTTTACTTTTCTTGATTTTTTCCGAACCTACACCCTACCCCCTATACGCATACCTGGCAAGGATTTCATCTTTTATTTGTGCCCTTCGACCCATCATGTCTTAAGCATATCTGTCCTTTTTACACCTGCTATTGAGGTTTTGACAATCTCTCCCTTCTGTTTGACCTGCCACAAAATTATATGGCTGAGGGAGTAAGTAAAAAAAACTACAATTTTTCATTGTTCTCAGTTTAGATAGATGATGAGTCTGACTGGTATGAATTATAGCAAGGTATACAGAGATCCAGGAATACTTGTGTATCATTTAACATTCTATTTGTCAAGAAAGCAAAATCCCACACATCTCAATTAATATTTTGTAATATTTAAGGAAAAATCTTCAAAAATAACTTGTCAAAAAGACTACAGTCAGTTAAAAATGGACACCGGAAACTTTAATCGGAATAATGACTAGCGCCATAATCTTTGTGTAGTTACTGTAAAGTGTTACTAAAAATAAAAAAAGTCTTGAGGAGAGCGGCTCAAAGATGCCAACAGTGTTTACTGAAATTAATAATCATACGAGCTTGTCAAGGAATTTAGATTGCAATCAAAAAGGGGTGTGAATGGCTGGCATAATATCAGTTTCCCGCACGCATCTAGCCCAGCGTCGTCAGAAATTGCGTCGGCAGCGGCGGATGAGAATTATTCAAGCTATTTGGCGAACCTTTGCCATTACTGGTTTGGCGGGTGGATTGTTGTGGGTGGCAGTCCAACCGATGTGGATGCTAAAGGCTCCCAAACAAATCGTGATGAAATCAGGCAATAAATTGCTGTCGGATCAAACAACTCAGTCATTGTTGGTGCTGTCTTACCCTCAATCTTTGTGGCGGATTGAACCGTCAGCGATCGCTAACTCTTTGAAGAAACAACCAACTATTGCCCAAGCGATCGTCAGACGACGCCTGTTTCCTCCTGGATTAATCATTGAAATCCAAGAACGAGTACCTGTAGCGGTAACTCAAACACGTGGCAACAAAAAAGTAACAATCGGCTTACTAGATGCAAGTGGGGCCTGGATGCCTTTAGAAAAATATACATCACTTAATCCCACTAAAAAATTACCCAATCTCAGAGTAATTGGTTCGCCAAATCAATACTGCCTTTACTGGACTCAACTCCATGAAGCTGTGAGCCAAAGTCCCGTGAAAGTTATAGAAATTGATTGCCAAAATCCAACAAATTTAATTTTGAAAACAGAATTAGGAAACGTGCATCTCGGTGTTCCAGGCCCCCAGTTATCTGAACAAATTAAGGTACTTGCCCAAATGCGCCATTTAACAACAAAATTTAATTCCAGTCAAATAGAGTATATTGATCTAAAAAATCCCGATTTTCCATTAGTACAAATGAACCAAAAAGGCCAAAAATTAACTGCCAAAATCCCTAAAAACATTTAGCATGTTTATTATTTTGATAGCTCCTAGTAAATTAAGAAGCTTTATGCTGATAAATATATTTATTATTTTCAGTTTTCCAGCAAATCGCCCGAAAATCGGCATTAACTTCTAATTAAAATGAGAAGATCAATCATAAAATCTCCATTGGGAGTAACAGACCCTTAATTGTTACCCTAACATCTAATAGTAGGGTGCAAGATGTCAGACAATCTAATGATGGTCTATGGCGTGCAAAACGCCTTCTGCCCATACATTCTTTGACTAAACCCAGTGCAAAAAAGAGAAAGTTGCTTGAGCTTTTCATTCAGATTCAGACTCGTGAACAGAGATAACTAGGGATGTAAGGGAATAGGGGTCTAAGGGTGTAGGGGGACTCCACCCTTCGGGACAAGGAGTTTTAAACAAGGACAGCGTGTTTTTTGGCACTACGTGTCTCAAAACACATCTTTTTTCTCTTCCCCTTAAAAGGGGAGACTTCAGACCAATATTCACAGACGGGATTCCCCTTATACCCTCACACCCTTACACCCCTACCCCCGTTCCGAAGGGACTCGGTCACTGATGAGAACGGTTTACGCCGCCATCCAAGTGCAGAGGCAAAAAGGCTCTGACTTTGGTCTGTTGAGGACACTTCCAAAGACAGTTTACCGAAGTTTCAATCTGTAACGAAAAATGCCACTCAAAATTGCGTAAGCATTACTTTTGGCCAATAAGTTTAGACTGCTCTGTGCTGTAATTCCTATTAGGTGACGAAATCTCTTAGGAAATCTTGATTTGTTGGCCGCACTAGTCAGGGTTCTTGTAGGATAGACTATTGCTCCAAGAAAGTGTCCATTGAGACCACCCAAACAACAAATTAATCAGGTATAGTCTGACAAGTAAATTCTTGCTTAGTTTAACCTTAAGCATAAGTAAGTAGAAGGTAAATTTTGTGTCTAAAGTTCCAATTATCCCCAATGGTGAAACCTATTAACAATATTATTATTGAGGCAGAGAAGATACGCTGTAGTGTGTCTTTACAAGTTATGCCCTCTGCTGAGAATAATCAAGAGATTAATGTCTGGTTGAAGTTATACAAGTCAGTTTTAGATAAATATAGGTATACTTCTCTAGAATTGGCTGTGCGATCGGCTGTGTTAAAAGCTTATCCCATAGCAAATTTTCGCACTGGCAATTCTGTTAGGCTTGGCAGTAGTGAAAACAATAAAGAACAACGCCATAGTATTGTGGCATTGTCAAACTAAAGTTGACTCTGAGGTGAATAACACCTGAAAAAGTCGTTTATCTACCCTTTCACAAATCCAATGACACTTGATAATAACCAAGGACTTAACTATAAAAATTCCCAATCTACGGGACAGCCGGGGTTCTCTCTGGCAGTTAACTCGACCAATCCCTTTAATAACTCTGGGCTGAACTTCGGGCAAAATCACGATAATAAGAAAATTTCTCCGGAGAATAGCCGAATTGGCGAGATTGTTCCTGGTCGGGTCGCCAACATCAAAGTGATTGGTGTCGGTGGTGGTGGTGGCAATGCTGTTAACCGCATGATCGAGTCTGATGTCTCTGGGGTAGAGTTTTGGTCAATTAACACCGATGCCCAAGCTCTTACCTTAGCGGGCGCTCCAAGTCGATTGCAAATTGGGCAGAAGCTAACACGGGGTTTAGGAGCAGGTGGTAATCCGGCAATCGGTCAAAAGGCAGCTGAGGAATCACGGGACGAAATTGCTACGGCTTTAGAGGGTGCAGATTTAGTATTTATCACTGCTGGTATGGGGGGTGGTACTGGGACGGGTGCAGCACCAATCGTGGCAGAAGTGGCCAAAGAAATGGGCGCTCTCACTGTTGGTGTAGTCACACGTCCATTTGTTTTTGAGGGACGCCGCCGCACCAGTCAAGCGGAACAAGGTATTGAAGGACTAAAAAGTAGAGTAGATACACTGATCATTATCCCTAACAACAAACTGCTGGAAGTGATCCCCGAACAAACGCCTGTGCAAGAAGCTTTTCGTTATGCAGATGATGTGCTGCGTCAAGGGGTGCAAGGTATTTCTGATATCATCACGATCCCCGGTTTGGTAAACGTTGACTTTGCTGATGTCCGAGCAGTTATGGCAGATGCGGGATCGGCATTGATGGGAATTGGCGTTAGTTCTGGAAAATCTAGAGCTAGAGAAGCTGCGATCGCAGCTATTTCTTCGCCGTTACTAGAATGTTCAATTGAAGGCGCTAGAGGAGTTGTCTTTAATATTACTGGTGGTACTGACCTGACTTTGCATGAAGTGAATGCAGCCGCAGAAGCAATCTATGAAGTAGTTGATCCCAACGCCAATATTATTTTTGGGGCCGTAATTGATGACAGACTTCAAGGTGAGGTAAGAATTACTGTAATTGCCACCGGATTTACAGGTGAAGTGCAAGCTGTGCCACAACAAAGTGTTGCTAACGTTCGAGTAGTACCTAATACCTCGAAGCGACCAACAACACAACAACCCGCAGTTAATCCTCCAACCCCAACTCCAACTCCAACTCCAATTCCAGAACCACAAGAAAAATCTGGATTGGATATACCTGATTTTCTGAAAAAACGACGTACACCAAGGAATTAAAAGATTTTGGATTGGAGATTTTAGATTAATTTAGCAGTCTCAGGTCAGGCTGAGTGCTGTATAAAATTTGCTAGTTTCAGGGTTTTACTAAAGGCAGGGTTAAGCAATCTGTTGCTATCTCCGATTTTGCCAATTAGTAAAAAAACTTGTCAACGCAACTTTATAGAAGGAACTTGGGCAGGAGTCTGCTGGCTCAGATGTCCAGCTATGCTTTTGTTACAAAAAAACAGGAAGACCTGCCCAACTACGGTTGCGTAGGCGCGGCCTGGTGTAGACATCGCTACATCTACCTCTTGAAATATATTCCGTAGAAGTAAATATATTTCCTTAAAAGCAGTGATATAGAAAACTTGACCACCTAAGTGTCCGTCCGAACAAAGTTTGCTTCTAGGAGAATAGGATACGAAGCAAAAGTATCGGTAAATACAAATTATTTTTTGATTTTTAGAGTTTGTTCAATCCATTGAATAACTTGATGACCAAGGCGAGTACCATCTAGGCGATCAATTTCACGAATTCCGGTAGGACTGGTAACGTTAACTTCAGTCAGGTAGCCACCAATAACGTCAATACCCACAAAAATTAAGCCGTCTTGGCGTAAGCGTTCGGCTACTTGGGTACAAATTTCATGCTCTCTTGGGGTAATTTCGGTTTGAGCAACTGTGCCACCAGTTGCCATATTATTGCGAAAATCAGTTCCACTAGAGAGGCGATTGAGGGCACCAATTGGTTCGCCATTGAGCAGGATAATTCGTTTATCTCCCTCTTTTGCCTGTGGTAAATAGGTTTGTACCATTACTGGCACCTTACCTTGGAGAGTACTGAGTTCAACAATAGAGTTAAAATTGCGATCGCCTGATTGCAAAAACAAAATTCCTTCGCCAGCTTTGTTACCCAACGGTTTGAGAACCCCTGCTCCCTTTGCTTCCACAAATTGCCGGATAAATTCCTTATTAGCACTGACAATCGTTTCAGGAATCGCTTTGGTAAACTGGAGGGCGTACATTTTTTCATTTGCTCCTCGGATGCCACTGGGACTGTTAATCACCAGGGTTTTATTTTGGTCAATGTAATCCAGAATGTAGGTGGCATAGAGGTAGGAATCATTGACAGGTGGATCTGTCCGCATAAATACGGCGTCCATTGTCTCTAAAGAAGTTAAAGAGGAATCGCTCAACTTATACCAAAGATTCGCTGCTACCCAACGTCCCTCTACCAACTGTACTGGTACAACTTCAACTCGCTGTAGAACAGCCAAAGCTTTGCCCTCCGCCACACTCAGCAGATTTGCTTGAGTCACCCAAACTTCGTGTCCCAGGATTTGCGCTGCTTCAATTAGGGCAACACTGGTATCATGACACGGGTCAAGTAGATGGATGGGATCAATGATAAAAGCCAGTTTCACCCGTTATACCTCAATCACCAAGAAATTAAATGGTTATTCAATTATTATCTCTTGATGCTCTCACCAATTGACGTACATGTGTACTGCTGAGTAGAACCTGGAGGGTAAAGTCTTGTGGACAGATTGGTTTTGTGAGAAAACCCGTAGACAAGGCAGCACGTTATTTTTCTAGAGTTATAGTGACTGCCGTGTAATTTGCAGTTGCTTGTCGCTAGCGCAATACCTTCTGAACCTATACGCTATTGCTAGAAGTTAGTAGATCATCCAGCTTGCCTTGACTATCTAAAGCGTGGATATCATCACAACCACCAATATGATCGTCATTGATGAAAATTTGCGGTACAGAGCGTCTACCATTTGCTCTTTGAGCCATTTTATTTCTGGCTGCTTCATCTCCATCAATACTGTATTCGATAAATTCAACTCCCTTGTTCTTCAGCAAACTTTTAGCACGAATGCAAAACGGGCAAGTCCTCCAGGTGTAAATTTCTACTTTTGCAGCCATGATGTCCTCAACTTGATTTAATACTTTTTAATTTTAGAGCTTTACCACTGACTCTAGCGACTCTATCCTGTTTTAATCTAAGCCCACATCAAACATTTTATTGTATTAAATAAAAATGTTTTAAGTAAAAATACTATGAACTTATGATATAAACTTTCTAAGTTTTGGAAATATTAAAAGATAGCGGAGCCTTTTCGTCTGACATTAATTGTCGAAAGAAGCACCGCTATTTAGCTAATAGGTCAATTTTTTAAGGATTTTGGCAAATGTACCTGATACTGTGTAACGACAATCTTTTAGTGAAAACCTATTAGATTTCGTCTTCTCCGATCCTGTGTATTTGCTATTTTCCAGTGTCAACCACTACAAGAGTCTAATTCAAAATTAAACTAGGGCTTTCTCTTTAGCAGTCTTAGCGCACCTAGAGCAAATAAACCTAAAGCTCCCGATGTACCAGGCTCAGGTACTTTTCTTGGTGAAGGTTCCTTTTTAGGTTGATAATAACTTCCTTGACCTGTTCCACTAGTACCCAGATTAGTTCCTTCAATACTTTGGTAGCGTACCCCAAAGTTACCCAGAGCGAATGAGTCAACGGTCTTATTAAAGGCGAGAGAGAAAGAGAAGTTCTTAAGACCATCGTCAGTCTTCACACCACCATTCTGTCCTCCCTGGCAGGTGTTACCTTCAGTGAAGCATACATCTATATCACCAAATTGATTGGGGAAAGCGCCATTGAGAACAGCGTTGCTAAAAAGCCCCGATGCATTTGTTTTTCCAGAAGCTAAATCCAGTTTGTTGGTAGAGAGAAGGTCGGTATATACATTAAAACCCAAGCCAGAAGTTCTAGAGTTGATGCCATTACTAGAGGTGTTATCTAGAACAACATCAAAATTTGCTGCGTCACCAGTGAAGCTTTTCAAAGTCAACCATGCTGTAGATGTTAGTCCAGATACATTTTGCGTGGCTACGCTGCCATCAAAGTTAAATTGGAACTTTTTACCAATATCATTAAGATTGAAACTGATAATCGGCAAGGGTCTGGTTGAAGTTGAACCTTTATCAGCAGCTTCCTTATCAGCTTTCTCTTTCTCAGCCTTAGCAGCAGCTTCCTTATC
>CAXUOL010000328.1:0-7432 GCA_964252435.1 uncultured Nostoc sp. | reverse complement strand
TGAAGACAGTCACCAACATTTCTCTTGAAAAGACGGGTGGTATGGGATATTTATCCTTCTTTGGTGCAACTGGGATAGACGAAAGTGACCAGTTAATTTCCATTGAAAAACTCATTGGCTCTAGTTACAACGACATCTTAAACGGGGATAGTAGTAATAATACTTTCGATGGCGGTGCTAGCAACGATTTAATCGATGCTAAAGGTGGTGAGGACACACTCAGTGGTGGTGCTGGCAACGATACTCTCAATGGTGGTGATGGCAACGATATCGCCGACTATAGCTATTCAAATCTTGGGATTACAGCCGATTTGACAACAGGGGTAGTTACTTTCACAGGTTCCACAGAAAGCGACCAGTTAATTTCCATTGAAAAACTCATCGGCTCTTCTGGCAACGACATTTTAAATGGGGATGGTGGTAATAATACTTTCGATGGTGGTGTTGGCAAAGATACTCTTTATGGTAACACTGGCAACGATTCCTTAAGTGGTGGTGATGGCAATGACTATCTCAATGGTTACAAGGATAGTGACAGCCTTGATGGCGGTACTGGCGACGACCTTCTCTTCGGTCAGCAAGGTAACGACATACTCCGAGGTGGAGATGGAAACGATTCTCTCTACGGCGAAGACGACGGTACACAGAGCCAAACCTACGACGGTAGCCGTGACAACGACTCTCTCAGTGGTGGTGCTGGTAATGACTTTCTCTTCGGCGGTGTTGGCAAGGACACTCTTCTAGGTGGAAGTGGAAATGATGCGCTCTATGGTGGCACAGGTATAGATTATCTCTATGGCGAATCTGAAGATGATCGAGTTTTCGGTGAAGCCGGGAATGATATTTTAAATGGAGGTAGTGGCGATGACATTCTAGATGGTGGTGATGGTGATGACGATATCCAAGGTTGGAACGACAATGACACGCTCATAGGTGGTTTAGGTAACGACACGCTCAATGGTATGTTGGGCAACGACGTTCTAGACGGTGGGAATGGCAACGACACACTCATTGGTGGTGCTGGCAACGATTTGATCGGTGGTAAAGATGATAATGACATACTCATTGGCGGAGCAGGAAATGATACCCTCAATGGTGGTGCTGGTGCAGATAAATTCCGCTTTGATTGGCTAAATGAAGGAATTGACCGCATCACAGACTTTAATCGCCTAGAAGAGGACAAAATTTTGATTAGTGCTGTGAATTTTGGAACAGGTGTTACTTTACAACGGTTCAGCTTCAATGACAGCACCAAAACTTTGTTCTTCGACAGTCAACAGATTGCCATTTTAGAGAATGTTACCACCAGTAACTTTTCTGTTAACCAAGATATAACTTTGTTCTGACCTTTTCACGTCAGAACTTACACAACACTGTGGAAAAATAGCACTTTTGTAACTTTGTAGTTGCTGCCAGCCCCCCTAAACAAGGGGGGTTTTGCGTAAGTCATAAACCTAATCACCGTGGGCAATATTGCTATAGAGCGATATTACACCAATTTTCAGGTATTTAGACCACGACGTCAAAAATCAACTACAAAAATTATTGCCAAGTGTGAAATTGTTAATTCCAACAATCCTACTAAAACCGTAGATGTGAAAGCAGCATGATTTCCGATCCTTTTTGATGGTGGGACTTACTTAGACAGGAGTGGAGAGTAGTGTAGTTCAATTACTTGAAAAACGCTGTAAACCTAATAAATTGACCAATTGCTTAAGTGGTATTACGGTAGTCAATACATAAATATGTGTTTAAAATAACTTTAAATTCATTGTCTCACTTCTTAGCACTGCTCCCTTGCTGTCGAGTGAAGATGGGCAACACTATCTACGCCCTATACCTAGCTCCCCATTAATTAAGTAAATAATCATTATGTCTGACAACAGCGCTAACACCCCTAAGCCTAGTGCCTACACCCTTCAAATTCTGCACGTTTCCAGCTTAGAAGGCGGTACTAACACCTTTAAAGAAGCCATCAATCTTGCCTCCCTTGTTGATGCCCTAGAAGACAAATCCCCCAACAGTATTACCCTGTCTACAGGGGATAACTTCCTCCCCGGTCCTGTATACTTTGCCGCCGAAGACTTGGCAATGCGTGAAGCACTCATCTCAGTTTATCAAAAACTGACAGGCAAAGAGTTAAGCTCCCTAGAGATCGGTTCTGGTCGCCTAGATGCCACCTTGTTGAATATCATTGGCTTTGATGCTTCTGCCCTCGGCAACCACGAACTAGATCAAGGTACATCAACCTTTGCTGGACTGATTGGTGCAGACTTAAATGGAACTAACATCACCGATATCCAATGGTTAGGCGCACAGTTTCCTTACCTAGCAACCAACCTCAACTTTAGCCAAGATAATAGCCTCAAAGGACTGGCTACTACAGAAATTCTTCCCAGGAGTACTTTCCAATCTACCCCAGAGCAACTGCTCAGTGAAGGTGCAAAACCGAAACTTGCCCCCGCCACTATTATTGAAGAAGGGGGAGAAAAAATTGGGGTTTTAGCAGTTAGCAACCCTCTATTTAGAGATGTAACCCAAGCTGGAGGTATTCAAGTTCTGGGAGGACAAACAGCAGAGGCGATCGCAGCTGTACTCCAACCAACCATTGATAGTCTTACAGCTCAAGGTATCAACAAAATTATCCTGTTAAGCGACCTACCAAGCTTTAATCTAGACCAAGAGTTAATCAAACAACTCAAAGGCGTTGATGTTCTCCTCTCTGGTACTACTACCTTCTTAACTGACTCCACAGACACCCTACGCCCTGGCGATACTGCAACTGCTACTTATCCACTACTGACCACTGATAAAGATAATAACCCTGCCTTAATTGTCACAGGTGGCAAACAATATCAGTACCTTGGTCGTCTGCTTCTGGATTTTGATGCCGACGGGAAAATTATTACCGAAAACTTAGACCCTGCTATCAATGGTATGTATGCTACCACTGATGAGATAGTTAAGTCAGTCTGGCAAGATCAAGACCCTTTAGCCTCTGGAAGCAAAGGCGCACTAGTCAAGGAACTTACCGACTCTATCACTCAACTCATTGACCTGAAAGACACCCGCATTTTCGGACAAACCAATGTATTACTGAATGGAGAACGCAACACTCTTCGCACGGAAGAAACCAACTTTGGCGATATGCTTGCGGATGCTAATCTAGCAGCTGCACAAGAAATTGACAACACCGTCGCGGTAGCAATTCAAAACGCTGGTTCTATTCGCGCTAGTTTGTCTGTGGGAGAAATTTCTCAACTCGATGTGGAAACTGTCCTCCGGTTTAACAACGAATTGGTACTGGTGACAGTTACGGCTTCTGAATTAAAAACCCTGCTAGAAAATGGTGTATCTCTTGCTAGTGCAGGTCAAACTTCTGGTCGTTTTCCCCAAGTGGCAGGGCTAAAATTTAGCTTTGATACTACAGATGCTCAAAATAATCCTATTCCCGTCGGGAAACGAATTCAGACTTTAGCATTGGTGGATAACGAAGGCAAAATTACTGATGTTATTGTCCAAAATGGGGAAATTATCGGCGACGCTAACCGTTCAATTCGCGTTGTCACTCTTAAATTCCTGGCTGATGGAGGTGATGGTTATGACTTTCCCAATTTAGGCGAAAATGTAGTAAACCCGGAAATTACTGAACAGCAGTCATTCAAAGATTACTTACAAACTTATCAGACTACTCCCTATAATATAGCTGAAACTCCAGCCAAAGAAGATTTACGCATTCAAAACTTAGATTTACGTAATGACAATATTATACCAGATAATCACCTCGGTAACACCAATGAACCCCCCACAGATTTGCTCTTAGATAGCACTAATGTTGATGAAAATGTGGTGAGTGGTACAGCGATTGGTAACTTCACTACCACTGATCCAGACGCGGGCAATACTTTTACATACAGCTTAGTCAGTGGCGATGGCAGTAGTGATAATAGTTTATTTGCGATCGCACAAAACAAACTCATAATTAACGTTTCCCCTAATTTTGAAACTAAATCTATTTACAACATCCGTGTTCGCACTACCGACAACGGAAATCTGTTCTATGAGAAGAAATTAGCGATCGCGATTAATGATGTTAACGAAATTGGGTTGACAAATACTACTAACGATATTTTTAAAATCAAGGGTGATGGTGCTAAAGTAAAACTCCAAGTTACTCTTATAGAAGGTAATTCAAATCTTGTAAATGAACTAGGAGTATTCACAGTTGATGATGATAAAGGTACTATTAACGGTATTGCCCCTGGTACAGCAGGTTACACTCAAGCAGCCCTACAACGATCTAAAGTAATTTTATCTGCTATTGCCAATAGTCCTAATGGCTTTAATTCCAGCAATCTCACAAGTATATTGGAATTTAATACCAATGACAACCTAAGATTTTATTTAGTTAAAAACAGTACTTCTGATGCTGTCCAAGCTGGAATTACCTCCATCGCAGATGTATTCTTTGCTGACCCCTCAAACCAAAAGTTGACAGATTTGGGGGCTGATGGATTCTCCCTTGCTTGGAAAGATGGTTCCCTGATGAATCAAGATTTTAAGGATTTGGTAGTGAAAATCCAGGCAACAAGCCAAACCTTACCTCTGGGAGCAAATTTGCAAGGAAGTCCACAGGGAGAAGTACTTGATTTGCGGGATATCAAACAACTGGTAAAAGCCGATTTTAGCGTTTACCGAGAAGCAGCCTTCAATAACTTTATTGGTTTTTATAAAATCACAGATGAGAATGGTGGAATTGATACAAATGCTGATGGCAAAGCAGATATTTTAACAGGACAAGCTGGTTATACTGAGGCCGCCATTCGTGGGCGTATTGCCAATATTGACCTCACAGCTAATAACCAAACTACGGCTACTTACACAGGAGTTTTTCAGCCTGGTTCTATATTTGCACCATTTATAATTGCTAATGGTAGCCCTGATGCTTTACTTGATAGTAATCCCAATAATGACCCCGCCGTTTACTTCCCATTCTTAGGAGCTAATACTGATAAAGTGGATCACATTCGCTTGCTAGGGAATAACGTCTTTGGCTTTGAGGATTTAGCAAATGGTGGGGACAAAGATTTCAATGATATAATTGTTCGAGTGAATTTAAGTGTCAATGTTGCGTAATCTAAAACGCAAGTAATTACTTACAAATATACTCAAACACATACTGCTCACAGATTCAGTAGACTGAAAACTTTTGCGATCGCTGTGTGATGAACACCCATCTAAGTGGAATTTTGTTTATAATTGGTTATTTTAAGTACCAGTTTTGAATGATTTAGTGGATCTGGTAACATAAGTAAAGCTAATAAATTAGCTAAGTGGAAGAGCAAATCTCGCACCAGAATATGATTGTGCTGTGATTACAGAGAATTTTGTCAAAGAGTTGCGTGAGAATCGAGCTAGAGCAATATCTGGTTTGACTATGACTGCAACTACTACTCCAGTTTTAACTGATGATAAAACCTTGAATGAAGTGTTAACTGTTTAATTGAAAATCTTCCAATTCATACTCAAGGTAAGTGTGAACCAAGAAATATTTTTGAAATTTTAATTCGAGCGGCTACTCAAAGAGATAGTATTGAAAATACTACTAAAGTCCTCAAAAATGTTCCGACAAGTAATGATATCCGCAGAAATGTTGAGTGTGGATACAAAACTTTACATATTTAGTTAAAGTAACTCTAAAAAGCCTAAAAAAGTCAACATAACATCATCTCCTCAAGCCAATGAACATAACTGATTTTCTGACACATACAAGATTGTAAATAGCGGAATTTATCTAATAGAGTATGTCCCCATTGTTTGGGTATAGATAAAAGCTGTAAAATCAAATATGCTATTAAACTAATGTAAATTTGTATGGTGATGCCATTGATGTTCTTGGTAATTAATTTGTCAAGTTTTAAGTGCATCTTTAAAAACTTCCATAACAATTCAACTCCCCAGCGTAACCGATAAATATCCCTAATCTCATCATCAGTAACTGCTGCGTCTCCCAATGCTGGTAAATTTGTCACCAAGCAAAACTCAGTTTTTGTGTCTAAACCACAAAAACTAATAACTCTATAGGCTTGAGCATCATCAGATGCACCAACTTTAATTAATCCAGTTGACTCAGAAAATTCTAGCTTCCAATTATTTTTAATTCGCAAAACAAAATATTTATTTTCTTGCACCAATTCTTGAATAAATTTTAACCCAGCAAATCCCCTATCCATTACCCCAACAGCATTTAATGGTAAACTAGACACCATTTTTGAGCCGAATTTATAATCATGGTCATGACCAAAATTAATGAAGTTATCTGATGGGCTTCCTGTAGATAGATTTAATGAGCTGAAAAGCTTGACTTGATGATGGCCTAGTACCCATAACAACTTATTCGTCAGACTAATAATTGTTGAATCAATGGGACAAATAGCATATTTATCATGTAGTTTTTTATGAGTTTTATGCTGCACGAGCTTATTTAATTTCTGATAGATTTCTTGAAAAGGTTTTTGCGTGCGATGAGAACTTGCTTTGGAAAAAGTAGAAATATCTACATCAAATCCTGTATTCTTTAATCTTTTAAATAAATCTCGCATACTGGTTAAACTGTTATCCATCGCATACGATAGCCAGCACTCAAAGAATAGACGACTGTTCAATACTGGATAATCGTTTTTTGGCAGACTTTTTAGGACATCTTTGATAATTTTGCGAAATGAATTTATAATCACAATGAAACTAATATATTTTAATTCTTCGCCCAAAAATACCATGTTTTGGGCTATTTTTATCTAATTTTTCTTAACATTCAACATTTCTGTTTTCTCTGATTTATTTACCCTTAAACAAATGCTTGAGTTTCTACGTCAAGCAGTAGACCGCAACTATGGGGTAGCCTGCCAAGTTTGTTTACCGCCCAGCTGATTTTGGTTGATTTTTGGGGATAATTAATAATTTAAACTTATCATTGCTCACAAGCAATCAGCTTTTGCACTTTTCTGAAAAACTGTATCACACACTACTATTTTTTAGCGATCACAAAAGTTTTCGGTCTACTGAAACTCTTTGGACTCTATCGGGTTAAATGGCATCTGGATACAGCATTAGAGATATTGGGAATGCTTTAAATGATGAATTAGCGATCGCACAAAACCCGTACAAAAAACAATAGAGTACAAACCATGAAAGGTTTATACTCCATTAAAGGGGAGAGAGCAGGACATAAGCCGGGTTCTGTTCTCTTGCGAGGGCAGTTATCTATCTGGGACGCCTGTTACCAAACGCCTCAAGCGGCTCTCATTGAGCGGAACTGGTAAAAGACCAACCGTAGTTCCTATCGCCTTGCTCCCAACCGGGGTTTACCGAGCCAGCACCTCTCGATACTGCTGGTGCGCTCTTACCGCACCTTTGCACCCTTACCAAATTT
>CAXUOL010000327.1:0-7441 GCA_964252435.1 uncultured Nostoc sp. | reverse complement strand
TAGGAAGCTAGAATGGCAATTCCAAATAAACAAGTAAAATCTAATACAGATATTTTAAATAATAGACGCACCCAAACTCGTATCCAAGTTCGCATTCCTAAAGACTTACATGAGGAACCAGTCATTTCACGACTGGTTTCTCACAATGGGGTCATAGTCATGATTACTGATGCTCAGGTAAGCGCAAACGTGCCACAATATAGCTGCTTCGATCTGGGCGAGGTACTGTTTCTCAGATTGAAAGCGCCCTAACTTACCTGGATGAACTGGATTTAGAAGTTTTGCACCAATCCAGCCCTGAAGAAGATGGTTGGTAGATTTAGTTAGGAGTTAGGAGTTAGGAGTTAGAAGTTAAAAAATTCATAATTCATAACTCCTAACTTTTAACTCTTAACTTTGTTTAAGCCATTTGATTTTCAATCGCCCACCGCGCTAGTTCAGTGCGGTTGTGGAGATTGGTTTTGCCCAACATATTGGACACATGGCTTTCAACCGTGCGCTGACTAACATTTAGTTCTTCAGCAATTTCCCGGTTAGCTAAACCCCTAGCGACAAACTGGACTACTTTCAGCTCAGTTGGGGTTAATTGCACATCGAAGGGAACCTGGATACGGGAACCGTTTTCGCCTCCTTTAGCTTGGTGTTCTTTCCAACGGATAGTTTGTTTCAGTGAGGATTCAACTTGCGCTACGAGTTCTTCTGGTTCAAAGGGCTTGACCATATAAACATCAGCACCTTTGTTCAGACCTTTAACTCGGTCTGCACTTTGTCCCTTAGCTGAAAGGAAAAGAACCGGAATCCAGCTGGTGCGTTCGTTTTGCCGGACTTGTTCCACAAAAGTATATCCGTCCATTTCCGGCATCATCACATCGCAGATGATCATGTCTGGAACATCTTGCTCTAAAATTTCCAGAGCTTCACGTCCATTTTCAGCGGTGATGACTTCATATCCCCGGAATTCTAAGTAATCCTTCACCAGCAAGATGAGGTTAGGGTCATCATCAATCAATAGAAGTCGTTTGTGATCTTTCATGCTGGGCTCTTTCATAGCAGTGGCACTTGTCGCGCTTCGGTCCATCAAAGTCTTGAATATTTATCCTCTATGGTGGGTTATTCGAGATGTTGTCCTTTTTCCTACTTAACTTGCCTTTGCTGTCTCGAAGTCTCAAAAATGCCGAGCACTTTCAATAGACTAGTAGCTCGATAGCAAAAGTCCAGCAAGGATACGTATAGCAGTAGTATCTATAATGCGCTACTATTATATATCGCTTTGAAAGGGGCGGGGTAAAAAACACTGATTAAATAATAATCTTTCGGACTTACAAGTAAGTATTGGCTTAAAGATGACCCTACCTCAAAACCAACCCGCACTTTCTTAAAGCTTACTGCTATACCATATCCTTTGGTTGTTAAACCTCTATGAGGTGTTCACAAGAAACTAGGGAAGTTTCTGGCAAAAGAGGAATTGAAAACGCATATTCTTCCTTCTACCACCTTATTGCCTATTCAGTGTTCTCGGATGATCCGCAGGGTAACTTCCGCGTTTGCTTGGCGATACCAGACACCATCAGGGTAAATCACCATTATGGGTCTAGAACAAGAAACACGCAAGCACTTGGCTTTAGTTTTATAGACGCAAATAGAATGACTTTAGTGCGGCTCATTGAGTTTTAAATCTTTAAGTCGCTTTTTTAAGTAATCCCAGAATTCCAGACTAGCTCGTTTTGAGCAGCAATTGCCTGGTCAGCGCAAATAAAAATGTGTCGCTGAATTTTTGCAAGTCCTAAACTTTCTACACAATTACTCAGGGTCTTATGTTCCAGAGACTTAGTGGTTTTGGGGATTTGATAGCTGGACTGGATCGCTGTCACTGTATTGTTACTCATCAAGTGGCTCCCTGATTACAGTTCTATAACAATTTGCAAGCTTTGCAAATAAAGTTGACTGAGAAGGGGAGTGGGGGAAAAATTCTTATAACTCCTAACTCTTAACTCCTAACTCCTCACTCCCTACTCTCTTCGTAACTTACGGAACAAAACCCGCAAAGTAGAAATAATTAAGCATTTATACTTAAGTACATCTATGACCCTTTAGTTCGGGAACCCGTACTCAAGGGATTCTTGCCATTGGACGCCACTTTTCGGTAAATTAGCACTCAGGAGTTGAGAGTGCTAAACTGGAGAAAATAATTATGGCAGCTTTATCTCTAAGCGTTTCTACAGTTAAACCTTTGGGCGATCGCGTTTTCGTAAAAGTGAACGCCTCTGAGGAAAAGACCGCAGGCGGTCTGTATTTGCCCGATACCGCCAAGGAAAAGCCCCAAGTAGGGGAAGTAGTGGCCCTTGGTCCTGGCAAGCGTAATGACGATGGAAACCGTCAGGAATTGGAAATTAAAGTCGGCGATAAGGTGCTGTACTCTAAGTACGCTGGCACTGACATCAAGCTCGGCACTGAAGAATATGTACTGCTTTCTGAAAAAGATATTTTAGCAGTTGTTATCTAGTGGTCATTAGTCATTGGTCATTAGTCATAGCCAATGACAAAGGACAAATGACAAATGACGAAGAACAAAAGACAAATGACAAAGGACAACTAACAATAAATTATGGCAAAGCGCATTATCTACAACGAAAACGCCCGTCGCGCCTTGGAACGAGGCATTGACATCCTGGCTGAGGCTGTAGCTGTTACCCTTGGCCCCAAAGGTCGTAACGTAGTCCTAGAAAAGAAATTTGGCGCACCGCAAATTGTCAATGACGGTGTAACGATCGCCAAAGAAATCGAATTAGAAGACCATATTGAAAACACTGGCGTAGCTCTGATTCGTCAAGCTGCTTCTAAGACCAATGATGCTGCGGGCGATGGCACCACCACTGCCACCGTTTTAGCTCATGCGATCGTCAAAGAAGGCTTGCGGAACGTTGCAGCTGGTGCTAATGCGATTTCCCTCAAGCGTGGTATAGACAAAGCTACTGGCTTCCTCGTAGAAAAAATTGCTGAACACGCTCGTCCAGTGGAAGATTCCAAAGCCATTGCCCAAGTTGGTGCGATCTCGGCTGGTAATGACGAAGAAGTTGGTCAGATGATTGCCCAAGCAATGGACAAGGTGGGCAAGGAAGGCGTAATTTCCCTAGAAGAAGGGAAATCTATGTTCACCGAGTTGGAAATCACTGAAGGGATGCGCTTTGACAAAGGCTACATCTCTCCTTATTTCGCTACCGATGCTGAACGGATGGAAGCGGTTTTCGATGAACCTTTCCTACTGCTGACCGATAAGAAAATCGCTTTGGTACAAGACCTTGTACCAGTGTTAGAGCAAGTAGCTCGTGCTGGTCGTCCTTTGGTGATTATCGCTGAAGATATTGAAAAAGAAGCTTTAGCAACCTTAGTAGTAAACCGTTTACGCGGTGTGCTAAACGTGGCTGCTGTTAAGGCTCCTGGTTTTGGCGATCGCCGCAAAGCTCTCTTAGAAGATATCGCCGTTTTAACTGGTGGTCAACTAGTTACTGAAGATGCTGGTTTGAAACTAGATAACACCAAGCTTGATAGCCTGGGTAAAGCTCGCCGGATTACCATCACCAAGGACAGCACTACAATTGTTGCCGAAGGTAATGAAGCTGCTGTTAAGGCTCGTGTAGAGCAGATTCGTCGTCAAATCGATGAAACCGAATCTTCTTACGACAAAGAGAAACTGCAAGAGCGTCTTGCTAAACTCTCTGGTGGTGTCGCTGTGGTGAAAGTGGGTGCAGCCACCGAAACCGAAATGAAAGACAAGAAGCTGCGCCTAGAAGACGCTATCAACGCCACCAAAGCTGCTGTGGAAGAAGGTATCGTTCCTGGCGGTGGTACAACTCTGGCTCATCTTGCTCCCGACTTGGAAGTTTGGGCAAAGAGCAATCTTAAAGATGAAGAGTTGATTGGTGCTTTGATTGTCGTTCGCGCCTTACCCGCACCCCTGAAACGCATTGCTGAAAACGCTGGCCAGAATGGTGCTGTGATTGCTGAACGCGTGAAAGAGAAAGAATTTAGTGTTGGCTACAACGCTGCAACAAACGAATTCGTCGATTTGTTAGCTGCTGGTATTGTTGACCCTGCTAAAGTGACTCGTTCTGCTCTGCAAAACGCTGCTTCCATCGCTGGTATGGTGTTGACAACCGAATGTATTATAGTTGACAAGCCTGAGCCTAAAGATAGCGCTCCTGCTGGCGCTGGCGCTGGTGGCGGCGACTTCGATTACTAATACGTAGTTACATAATTTGTAAAACAGCTGCTTCCTTTATGGAGGTGGCTGTTTTTTTGTGTCAAAAGAAGAGGAAAAGGGTGAGTTACGACAACGCTTGTAAATATTTAGCTGAACAGTACCCAGCCGAGTTTGTCCGTTGGTTGCTTGGGGTAGAGGTGCAACAAATTGAAGTCTTAAAAACGGAACTCACGCTTGAACCAATTCGTGCAGATTCTGTGACATTTTTACAAGCAGCTAACCAAATTTTGCACATTGAATTTCAAACTTTGGCGAAATCTAATCCGGCGCTTAATTTCCGAATGCTCGATTATTCTGTGAGGTTGAAGCGCCAATACCGTTGTCCTGTAGTACAAGTGCTAATCTTTTTACAAGAAACTACTAATGAAATGGCTTTTACTGAAGAATATCGCGACAACACGACGATTCACCAATATCAGGTTGTTCGTCTTTGGGAACAAGATTCAACACTATTTTTAGTTAATCCCGCGCTGTTACCTTTAGCAAGTTTGACGCGAACTGACTCGCCGCAAACTTTACTGGCACAAGTGGCTGAACAAGTCGCTACAATTCCAGATAGGGAGGAGCAACAAAATATCGCGGGTTGTGTAGAAATTTTGGCGGGTTTGCGGTTTGAAAAGGATTTGGTTCGGCAATTTTTACGAGAGGATATTATGAAAGAGTCTGTAATTTATCAAGATATCGTTCAAAAGGAAGCGTTTAAATTGATTAGTCGTCTACTTAGACGGCGTTTTGGTGATATTGATGAATTATTAGTTGAGCAGGTTCGGAATTTATCTGCTGAACAGTTAGAGGATTTGGGCGAAGAGTTGCTTGATTTTTCTGAAGTTGCTGATTTGGTAGCTTGGGTAGAGCAGCAGAAATAAGAAAAATAAGATAGGTATTAAACTATGGCTTTAATGGTTCCCGAATCTATATCATCATCTGCTAATCAAGGCGAACAAATTTTATATAGAATACTTCGTGAAAAATTGCCAGATGACTTTTTAGTTTGGTATAAGCAAGTCGTTGAAAGTAATTATATTGATTTCCTGATTATTGCACCTAATTTTGGACTATTGATAATTCAAGTTATTACTTGGTATCCATCGCAAATTAACGGTACTGATATTAACAAAATTAAATTATTAAACTCTCCAAAAAAAAATAAAAAAATAGAATTAAAAAATTTTCCGTCATATCTAGATATTCTGGGAAGACGAACCCGTAAGCGTTCTATAGAGATAAACGAGGAACAAGATACTTTCTCAGTATGGACAAATCCATATCAAGAGTTAATAGATCAATTATTAGTGAAATTACAAAAATATCAGATACTCACTCACCTTAACGGAGATAATCAACAGAAATTAGCATTCCCTTGTAACTATGGTCTATTTTTTTCTAATATTACCGCAGAGCAAGCACAGGCTAAAAATATTGATAAATTATTATCTCCATCACAAATTATATACCGTAATGAATTATTTTATAGTCAGAGTATTAGTAGTAATGAATTGGTAAATAAATTAATAAAAACATTTACCAATACTTTTACTTTCCCTCATCTTACTTATGAGCAGATTGATACTATAAAAGCTATTATTTTTCCAGAAATAGCTATTAAACTTGTACCAGCATCTCTCCACAGTGTTCCTAATGGTATTGAATTAAAAAATGAAAGTTATGTATTTAAAACGTTAGATCATCGTCAAGAATGTATAGTTAGAGCAATTGGTGATGGACATAGAATAATTTATGGTGTAGCCGGATCGGGAAAAACTTTAATACTTCTATCTCATGCTAAATTCTTAGTTCAACAAAATCCTCATCAAAAAATCTTAATTCTTTGTTTCAACAGAAGTCTTGCTGCTTGTCTCAAGTCTTTAATGTATGAATATTCAAATCAGTACAATTCCACTAGCAAAATAGAGGTGTTTACATTTTATGCTTGGGTAAGTTCGCTTGTCAAAAAAATCCCAGCACCTTCAGGTTTTACTACAGAATATTATGATGGAATTTTAGGTGAAATACTACTAAAGCAACTTGAAAATACTTCGATAAAACATAAATATGATGCAGTTTTAGTTGATGAAGGACAAACATTTGATCCTATGTGGTTTAAATGTTGTGTGGCTGCGTTAAAAGACCCAGAGCATGGCAATCTTATGATTGTGGCAGATGGTCGTCAATCCGTTTATAAACGTAATAATTTTACTTGGAATTCTGTGGGAGTCAAAGCAGTTGGACGGACAATTAACAAAAAATTAAAACTTGACAAGAACTATAGAAATACTCAAGAAATATTAGCAGCAGGCTGGAGTTTATTTAGTAACGTTATTGATGAAGAAAATTTAACATTCGATATTGTTAAGCCTACAGATGCTGTACGTCGTGGTGTAAATCCAATTCTACATATTGAAACATCAGAGATTTATGAAGTAGAATCTGTCATTAATGAAGTTAAAGATTTAGCAAGACTAGGTTATGCACTAAATGATATTGCTATTTTATATAGAATGGCAGATGATCAAAAAAAGATATTATTAAAATCTCTAATTAAAAAATTGCAAAATTTAGGAATTGAAACAGATTGGGTTAGTGAAAATAGAGAGTCTGAGAAAAAATATAATATTAAAAATTCTGGTATTAAAATTATTAATACGCTTGGTGCGTTGGGTTTAGAATTTAAAGTCGTTTTAATACTCTGGGTTCAAGACTGGGATTTTAGTATACCTCCACATTCAGAAAGTGATATTTTGACTTGTAGAAGACTCTATGTTGCTATGACTCGTGCCCAAGATGTACTATACATTTTTGGTTCTGGAAACTCCAAGTTACTTCAACAATTGCAGTACAGTGGAAATTTTACAGTTAAACAAGCATGAGCCTTAGTTTCAGCAACAGTCCGTCCTTGAGCTACTAAACCTTGAAGCTCATCAGATGTTGCTAAATAAACATTTAATTCTTATCGTATCGCTTTTCTAAACTACAGCGATGTCTACGACGGGCTACGGCTACGCACTTCAACTTTTACATAAAAACCCATGAGCCACATTAATCCTAAAACAACCCCCTTACATACCTTAAACCCACTCAATCGATTTTCTGACAGAGCAGAGGATTATGTAAAATATCGACCAAGTTACCCCGCAGATGCAATTGATATTATCTTGGAAGGATTAGGTGAAAATTCACAAC
>CAXUOL010000326.1:0-7451 GCA_964252435.1 uncultured Nostoc sp. | reverse complement strand
TGCGGATTCTCAACGGACATACGGGCACTGCGGCGAAAACCCGTGTGTTGGTAGAATCAGGCAATGGTCGTCAACGCTGGACGACGGTGGGGGTTTCCACCAATATTTTGGCGGCTTCCTATCAAGCGGTGGTGGAGGGTTTAGAATACGGTTTGTTGTTACATTCCCAAGCAGAAGCAGCTTTAAAAGCTTCTAGTTGACAAAAGGGATATGTTGTGTAGGGAAAATTTGCGTTTTTCGATGAGTAAGGGAAGCGATCGCATTTTGGCGATCGCTTCTTATACCAATTCAATTAATGATTGCAACACATATTGGGGTAAAGGTAAAGACGCGATGAATCGCGTCTCTACAAATGGTCTATTTATCTTGTTCCCAGTCTCCGACTGGGAATGCCCCTCATTGAGGCTCCGCCTCCCGAACTTGCGGCAGAGCCTGAATGAGTAGCATTTCCAGCCTCTTGCTGAAAACGAGATTTTAAAAGGGTTTTGGCTGAAGTTGACACCAATGAACATGTTGTGCCCCTACTCTGTGTACTTCATTTACCTGAAATACGCTGTATGTAGCGAAAAAGCGGTTGTAAATAGTAGCTCTACCAATTGCGCCATCCACCTTTGGGTGCAACTTCATTATTAGTAGACTTCAGTCCGTGACTTTGCAACAGAGTTTGATATTCGGTGCTGCTTGCCCAACGGTCAATTTCTCGCGCCCGCAGTACTGGCACGGGATGGGTTAGTTGGGCTGTACGGGCAGCTTTCACCATTTCACCCAGTTCTGTCTTGCTGATGTCATCGTAAGCGCGGGCTTGGGCAACAAAGGCATCGAGATTCAGTTGGGGCGCTAAGGTAGGAGAACCACCTGCCAACTTCATCAACACGGACATGACAACTTTTGGGTCTTGGGTTGCTAGTAATGCGGCGCGATCGCAGGTAAACTCAGCACAACGTACCCATTCCAAAAGTTGCGCCTGTATGGCTTGAGCAACGAAGGTGCCGACATTGGGCACAATAGCCGCAGCTAATATTAGTAAATTTACAGGTGTCAAGTAAACGCTATGGTCACACTTGAGATGCCCCAACTCATGGGCGATTACTGCCTGTATTTCCTCTGGTGTGAGAATATCAATCAGGGAAGTGTGTAGCACCACAAAAGGCTGCTTACCCCGCACAGCAAAAGTATAGGCGTTGGGAGCCGGATGTTGCCTGACGTATAACTGGGGAGGATCTATATCCAGGATTTTACAGGCGTCTAACAACAGCTTGTATAAATCAGGCAGTTGCTTTTCACCCACCAGAATGCTAGAGGCAATATTTTCCACATAGAAAACCTGCTCTGCCATTGGCCCAAGCCAATTTCGCACCAACATATCTATGCCTGGTATCTGCTTGAGCGCTCTGGTAGCTTCCAGGTCTAATGGATGACGAAATGAGTCAGCTTTTAAACCAATCAGCGGGGTTTTGAAGAAGGACATAGTGCAACAAGCTATAAAAAACACAACTATGGAATCTGGCTGGATAGATAAACAGCCTCCCACAGTTAGTATAACGATTTCATTCAGGGGAGCAGTATTTTTCGTTTCTGGCGATCGCAAACTCTAAAACCTTATACATTGTTGAGAAAACTAAGCATGAGGCCAGATTTAGTGACACGATCAAAGGCGATCATGTTTTTATGTTGTCACTATGAAAATATTGGTGCTAAATGCCGGATCGAGTAGCCAGAAGAGTTGTCTGTATGAAATTGCAGATGAAACTCTGCCTACCCAAGCACCCCAACCCCTTTGGGAAGGGAAAATTAACTGGACTCAAGATCGGGGTGTGGCAGAAATTGAGGTAAAAACTGCTACGGGTGGAACTCTGCAAAAATCAATCTCTGGTGATTCTCCACAGGCGCACCTCACTTATATGCTCAATACACTTGATCGTGATGATACCAAGATAATTGATCGCTTGTCAGAAATCGATGTGGTGGGGCATCGGATAGTACATGGTGGAGAAGATTATCGAGATAGTGTGGTCATTACGGAGGATGTCAAAAAGGCGATCGCTAGTCTGTCTAACCTGGCTCCAGAACATAATCCAGCCGCTGTGGAAGGCATAGAAGCAATTGAAAACATCTTAAAAGATGTCACTCAAATAGCAGTCTTTGATACCGGATTTCATGCCACTTTACCCGATGCAGCAGCAATCTATCCCGGCCCACATCAGTGGGTAGAGCAAGGTATTCGTCGCTACGGGTTTCATGGTATCAGTCATCAATACTGTTCTCAACGTGCTATCCAAATTCTCGGTCGAGATGTTGCACCTGAGCGGTTAATTATCTGCCATCTCGGAAATGGATGCTCTTTAGCGGCGATTAAAAACGGTCGCAGTATTGATACTACTATGGGATTCACGCCCTTAGAAGGATTGATGATGGGTAGTCGTTCTGGTTCAGTCGATCCGGGGATTCTGATTTATTTGTTGCGGCACTGCAATTACTCTATCGAAAAGTTGGATGAGTTATTAAATAAAGCTTCTGGGTTAAAGGGAATTTCGGGTGTATCTAGTGATATGCGTGAAGTGAGAGAAGCGATTGCTCAAGGTAATTCCCGCGCTCAACTGGCGTGGGATATCTACGTGCATCGCTTGCGTTCTGGTATCGGTGCAATGCTTACTAGTTTGGGGGGATTAGATGCTTTAGTGTTTACAGCCGGTGTGGGTGAACACTCTGCGGAAATTCGTCAAGCTGCCTGTGAAGCTTTTGGTTTTTTGGGATTAAAAATAGACCTTGAAAAAAATCAGCAGCAGCCTGTTGATAAGGATATTGCTACATCCGATTCAACAGTACGGGTATTAGTTATTCATACTCAAGAAGATTGGGCGATCGCCGGGCAGTGTTGGCAGATGTTGAAACATACTTAGAAAGTCTGATCTAATCTGAATAACATTGTTTGAATATCTCAACTACCCTGATCTTTTTATTGCCTCATACCCGATTTTCAAGCTAGTAACCAACGCATAAAACCTTTACCAATTTGACCCACCACAAAACTAAAAATCCATTGTAATAGCGGCCCAATTAGTGACAAAAATAGCAAAAATAAGAAATCAGTGGGAGTAAAAATAAAAATACTAGAAGTGACACAACTTAGTCCCCATGCCAGCCAATTGCGATATTGAGAATTAATAGAAGTCCATCTGGGAAGTTGATTAACAAGCAAATGGCGAATAGTAGCAAAAACAAAAGATGTTACTAGACCAACAAGTATTGATAATGAAAGTGCTAAGTGTAATTTCCAAACGAAAAAAGCGGCAGGGAAAAGCGAAGCTAATTCCCAAGCTAATAAATTTAATTTAATCTGAAGATAGCTGAGGATTTTTTCAATCAGCCAATAATGTACATAAACAATATTTAAACACTCAGGATTTTGGATAAAATTATTCCTGACTTTGTGAATTATGTCGCCATAAAATAAGATGTTACTTTGTAAAACAATATCTTCTTCTTTCCACAAATACAAAGTTGATGTATCTTCTCTATAATACAAATTAAAAGTAAGTCCGTACTGTAAATTTAGTTTATTTTGTAATAATTTACTCCAAAATAATCTGATAAAACTTACTATAAAAGTATTGTCAAAAAGTTTTAAAGTTTTAAAGCTTTTTTTAGCAACTACTAATTTCTGGTATTGTATAGTATTATCACTAAAGCAGTTGTAGTACAAAAGATAAGCTATTAATTTTGGCGGGATGTACACAGAACAGCCTATTTTTCGCGCTTCCTCAATTTGTTTTAAAACTGCCTTATTCAGATAAAAAGCATACTGTCCTGGCTCAACCTTAATTTCAAGTTCAATAGGAGTACCTTGAGGGATTTGCACAAAGAAAGATAGTTGAACATCAGCTTCACAATCTGTGTGTGTTTTATCGGCATTCATTGTCGGGATAACTTTGCAATATTTTGTACAATACCAATCAGAAAATCTAGCGTTCCACGCCACTGTTTCTCTCCAGCAACTACCCCTTCATTATGTATTTTTAGGATTAAATCTCTATCACCTTCAGATAATTGAAATAGCTTTTTATTATAACGGCTGATAATATCTCCATCTAATTGCATAACAGTTTGAGCATAAATAACATCAATATCTACGCTGGTAATGTTATCACTATTAAGTGCAGCTTTCAGCTCAGACATTTTCCGCAGTGTCCGAATAAATTTATCATTATTCAAAAGTTTTTCAATCTCTTGCCACCTTTGCCACAAATTTTTTTGATTATTATCTTCTCGCTCTGCAACCGGAGTTGGAGCAGGCAATATTGGTCGAGCTAACTTTATGTATACCTCATCAGTTGGAACAATATTTGCTTTATGTTCCACCTGATATTTAAGACGCTCTTGATATTGGATTATTCGGGGATCTGGCTCGCTACTATCATTACTTTGTTCAAGAAGAATATAAAAATATTCTCTTTCAAGTTGTGAAAATAGACTTGTATAACGCTTGCGTAGCTCTTGAGCTTGAGTTTTTTCTGGCTCTATTAAATCGTCTGGATTTGGAATTCCTTTGCTATCAAAGTAGTCTTTGTCATTTATTGAATAAATCTCTTCATAGGCTTGCCAAGCATTAAACTTTGCACCAGTAATTTGGTCTACAACCATTGTATTTACTTCTAAAGCTGTAATATCATCAACTAATTCATGTATAGATGAAACTACTTTTCCTAGTAAATCTTTGGCTTGTTCTTGAATTTTGTTAGGCATAGTTATAACTTCCTTGATTTCTCTAAAGCAAATTAACCTACACGTAGGGATATGCTCATATCCTGTGGGTATTTTTGGGTTAATATCAATTAATAAATATCAACTACTGGGGACGGGATAGCGATTGTTGTGAAGTTTTACGAGATTTCATAATTTCTAGAAAAAATCCATACAACTTCTGCAAACTTTCTATATTTTTTTGCATAATTTCCCGACTTTCTTTGATTTGAGTTAGATGAAATTCACGAAGTTCTGTATATGGTCCACTACCAACAAATTGACTACCGACTTCATTAGTTATATCACCATCAATTAGATTGATTATAGTGTGCATTCGATTACCTGCTTGAGCAACTTGCTGCCCTTGTGGTTGTTCTAATTGAGTAGATGATTCTGGAACCCAAGTGGTAATTTCTAGCTCGACAACTTCAACTATTGCTGTTTGAATAGCATCAATAACTTCATCAATATTGAATCCTTCTCCTTTAAGATTCAGCTTCTTAACTTTTATTTTAAATTCACTACTTGGTTTGTCAGATTGACTATTGCTTTCCCCATTTTCTATGGCTTGACCATTAGTTACTGTGATTTCGTTAAAAGTGTTATTCACCATGACGTTTTAGAGGTTACAGACAGATTTAAATATAAAGTAAGCTGCAATTTTAGGTTGTGTCAAAATTTTTAAGGCTTTTACTCAAAAAAAGTAACTAAAGTCAAAACAACTTAATAATTTCAGAAATTTTTACTAAAATAAAGTTATGGCTTTCCTAAAGTCAAATTTACCTTAGAAAAAGAATAATCCCATGTTAAATTTTGGAGGCACAGTTTGCAATGAATCTAGCAATGCGTAAGATTTCTCCGCTGTTTTCAGTGGCTGTGATTCTGAAAGATTTATTTAATTAATTAGCTTTTGGGCGTTTCGTTCCAATCTGTAGAAATTAGATATTACTTTTAAACAAAGAAATATAAAGTCTATCTCAGTAATGGCTAATTTAAGTATAAAATAATACTAGTATTAAGTTAATTTATTTTAGCAAACCTGTTTTTTACTTGGTTTAGCAGAGTGTAGACGCACAAGTAGGGCTGACTTTTCTTATACCACTATGTATACAATAATATTATTATGATGATAAAGATAAGGAAAATATGTTGTTATATCGTCAGGCTTTCGCTACACCTGTTGTAATTTGTATCTGTATTTTAGGAGTTGGCTTGATTCAATTTCCTCAATTGCAAAAACTAATAAATAGAAAACAATCTGCCTCTTTAGAAACTCTAAAAAAAGAAATAAAATCTGAAAATACCCGTCTGAATTTTCTCCACAAAATGCCTAGTTTTGGTTATGATAACTTCATCGCAGATTTGGTATATCTCAATTTTCTCCAATATTTTGGAGATGATGAAGTTCGGGATAAAACAGGTTACAGTTTAAGTCCAGAATATTTTAAAGTTATTCTAGAACGCGATCCGCGATTTTTAGCAGCGTATCGCAGTCTTTCGATCAGTACTTCATTGTATGCTGGTATGCCAGAACGTGCGATCGCACTATCAGAGAAAGGCTTAAAATCACTATCTCCCTCAGTTCCCGAAAAGTCTTATTATATATGGCGTTTTAAAGGAGTTGATGAGTTATTATTTTTAGGTAACGCTCAAGCTGCTCAACAATCTTTTACAATGGCGGCAAACTGGGCAAGTAAATTTTCAGATCCAGAGAGTCAGCTTATAGCTAATACTTCCCAAAGAACTGCGGAATTTCTGAGTCGAAATCCTAATAGTAAATATGCTCAAATTTCTACATGGTCAATGGTTTTAAATAATCATGCTGATGAGAGAACTCAGAAACGCGCAATTAAGGAAATCGAAGCTTTGGGAGGAAAAATAATTACAACTCCTGAAGGGACTAATAAAATTATATTTCCCCCTAAAGATTAAATTATTATTCATAACGGGTTGGTGAAAGTGTAGTGGCGAGTTCTATTCGTACAATAAGTTACAAATTTTTCACGTATGATTGAGTAAGGCAATACTGATGTCAATACAATTGGCAGAATCTGACTTTCAAATATTAAGGTGTTTTCCTGTTATTTCCCAGTTGCGCCCTCACCTTGAGCAGACTAAGTTTGTAGAACAAGTTCGATATCAAATGAAAGAAGGATATCAACTTGCATTCTTAGAAGTAGAAAAGCAAGCTGTAGCAATCGCTGGATTTCGCATTTCTAATTGTTTAGCATCGGGAAAGTTTTTATACATTGATGATTTAGTTGTTGATGAGTTGCAGCGATCGCATAGCTATGGTAAACAGTTATTTCAGTGGCTAATTGAATATGCTAGAAATCATGACTGTAAACACCTGAGTCTGGATTCTGGTGTTCAGCGATTTGCAGCCCACAGGTTTTATCTCATGCAGCGTATGAGTATTACAAGTCATCACTTTTCAATGGAGTTGTAGCGACAAGCAATTTGGTTGTGATACCAATTCTGTATGAAGATGCGCTAAACCATATTTAAGTATAAGAAAAAAGAAAGAGAAACGTAGACGCAAAGCGGCTTGCCGCAGGCTACCGCAAAGGACGCATTCGCGCAGCGTCTCGTCAGAGAAGGACACAAAGAAAGAAAGAAGTTAAAAGGGTTTGGCGCAGCCTCACAAAGAAATGGTAAGCTGTTCCACATTTAACTTGCAATAACAGCGTTACCCTTGTTTTTGACTT
>CAXUOL010000325.1:3452-7454 GCA_964252435.1 uncultured Nostoc sp. | reverse complement strand
TTATCTTAATGGTTTACTTGCTATTTGAGTGTTTCTGCCAAAAGTGGATGCTCCCGTTTTACCACTGGTTTTGCTCGCGGCTTTTTGAATTACGAAATTGTTGCAAAAAACAGAGCGATCGCTCTGTTTTTTGCTCTCTGATAGTATTTTAATGATAAAAGGCTCATCTATCACCTACATGTTATCAAGCAAAAAAAGCTCTGAAGCTATTCATTTAGATATAGAAACACGGATAGACGAGTATATTCATTTTTGAAACTTTTAGACACGCCCCGGTTTCTATTTTATCTAAAAAGAAAGTTACAAAACTAACATTCTAACTCTAGATCCACTTGCTAACTAAACAAAGATGAGTTTCATGCATCGCCATTTAAATTGAAGTATGGTTCAATTCAACTTGCAAGCAAATCAACCGCTCTTGACCTAGCTGTAATTTATCTCCATGACTCAATGGATGGGGTGCTCCACGAGGTAATAATTTATCATTGAGGTAGCTACCGTTTAGGCTATCATCAACAATCATGTAAGCTTGTCGAACAAGATCCCAGTAGAGATGAGCATGGATGCGAGAGACGATACCTGCATGGGGCAGTCCCGTTAAATCAATTTCAGGCCGCATCCCGTTAGAAAGATTTTGACGACCAATCACGCCAGACTCCCTAAGCAATAGAAAACTTTGTTCGCTGGGATGAAGCAACTTCAACTGAGGACGCTCCTGACTATTGATTTTTGATGAGAACTGCGGCGAAGGAGCCGAGGTTTGAGCATAGCGGGTTGCTGAGCCTACCATAGCAGGGGGTGGTTGTACTGCCTGTGCTAAGGAAGTACCGCACATTGGGCAGATATTAGCATTATGTGGCAGTACCTGATTAAAGAAAGAACAGCTTGGCTCTGGACAACGATGAGTTTGGATTGCCATAGTAATTGCGCTTCCTAACGATTCAGAATAGCTGACGATAATGTGTAGTTTTTAGGTGGAGTTTGCAGCGGCACAAGACCCGCTTGCTGAAGGAGATACTGCCCATCTTGAGTTTTGAGAAAATTAGCGAAGAGTGGTCCTGATACATTCCCAGGCAAATTATTATCTCTAGGATAGGCAATAATTAACGGCGCGCTGAGTGGATAAGTTGCTGTATGAAAAGCTGATATATTAAGTAAAGGCTTTTTCTCTAGACAGAGATTGTCTGATGGAGAAATAGGTTGCATTGTGCCGTTGGTGGTTTCTCTCAGCAAAGGCTGTACTGGGTCTAGATTTTCTTGGGCAATAGCTAGGGGATAAATCTTGCATTGATCCCAGGTTTGGGTCAATAGTCCAAAACTAATTGAGCCAGCTTCAGTTTTTTGCGCCTGCTTTTCTCCAACTGCGATCGAGCGCAAGGTATTAAAAGTTGAACGTTGCTCAATCTTGTTAAATTGGGCAATCAGACTCGGATCGTTGCCTAAAACTTTTTGTTGGAACAGGCGTAATGCTTCAGGTTCCATCGGTCGATAGGGTTTGATCGGCAGGTCAGGAAAATCTGAACCTAGTTGCTTCCAGTTGGTAAGTTGCCCTGTAAAAATTTCCTGCAATTGGGCAAGACTGATCTTGCCTCGCAATGCACTTGGTAGATTTTGACTTTTATAGGCAGGTACATAGACTAAAAGACCATCGTAGGCGATCGTTTCCGGAATTAACCCTTCGGGTAGTTGGGTTGATAAACTGGCGATCGCAAAATTTGCTTTGGCGTTGGCTTCCAGAACTTCATTCAGGGGAGACCGTTGAGAGGCATAAGTTCGGTAGTTAAAAATAGCTGCCATATCCAACTTGGGCTGAGTCAGCAATGCTCTAATTTTGCGATCGCTCACCGGCTTCTTGTCTAAGACTATTGTCCAAGTTCCCAGCGCTTCTCCCGTATAGGGATACTGTCCTGGCTGAATACCATTAATATCTGCAAATGATGGCAAAAGATGCTTAAAGCTATTCATCTCTGCATGAGAATTTGACATAAATCGAGGCAATAGCAACCACAATAGCCCTCCCAATAGAGGCAAAGCGAGTAAACTCAAAAGCCAATACTTTCGATTCGGTTTCGCTAGAGATGGGCTAAGATTTCCCTGAAAACCAGCAGCCATTTCAGGTTTAGGCAGTTTAATTAAAGCCTGACGCGCCTCTGCCGCAGAGTTGAACGGAGTTTCTAACCCTAGCAAACGAAGCAGAAAATCTCTCAGGGGCGGATCGTCCTGGGGCCAATGTTGAGCCTCACGCAGATTTAGCGGTGCGTCAGAACCAGAGTGAATCCCTTGGGCCGTCCAAAGAGCAAACGCAACCGCTCCGAGATCGATCAAGTCTTGTTCTGGTGACAGCACCTGGCGCGGGGCAGGGACAAAAAGCTGCTCCCAGGATGCCAGATCGCAGGCATAGACGTAGCCGTTATCACTTATTAGCAGGCTGTCAAGCCCCAAGTTTCCGTGGGCAGTTCCTAAACCAATCGCTTTAGAGGCCATCGATGGCTGACTATGGAGGAAATGTAGCGATTGCAGCATTTGATCTAGGACTTGTCGCACTCGTAATGCAGAAAAGGCTCCTGTCTCTCTCAAAGCCTGCCTCAGGGTAGGAAGTGTCGCGATTTCGCCTGAAAAAATCAGATAGACGCGATCGCTCAATGGATCTGCAATCGTCTCTGATGGACTGACCAAGCGAAATTCCCGACCCTTCGGGGTGGTCAAATTGCCCTTTACCACTTGATCCAAGGCTGTTCTGCACTGTTGTGCTTCTACAGCATTAAAACATTGCTTAGGCAGTAAATACTCCTTGACAACAACGGATTGACCATTGCTGGTCTGAGTTCCTCTGTAAAGCCGTCCCATTCCTTGAGACCTAAGTATTTCAGAAATGCGATAGGTGCCTAACCTGCCCCTGAGTTCAGTCTGAACTGGTAATGTAGTAGGGAATCCGCATTCCATACAAAACTTGGCACCCGGTATGTTCTCAGTGGTTTCTATCGGCTTTCGACAGCCCAAAGGCGCATTTTGGGTACATCGATAGAATTTAGCTAGCACATTAGAATCAATAATAGGCATAGAATCTTCTCGGTAGTTAAGGTTAAACCAAAATGATTGAACCCAATTACGACTGAACCAGATTCATCTTGATGGCTGCCACAATAGCTTGTGTCCGACTTGTTACCTGTAGCTTCAGAAAAATATTAGTGAGATGCGTCTTAACAGTAGCCACTGAAATGTAGAGTTGCTTCCCAATTTCATCGTTTGAGGCTCCTTGAATGAGCCAATATAAAACATCGCGTTCTCTGTCGGACAGGTTGCAGGGCTGACCAATCTGTGAGGGTAATGAGGCTTGGGTTTTTTGGAATTTTCTAAAGAAGCCAGTGGCAACTTCAGGTGGTAAATAGATTTGGTCCTGCATAATAGTGGCAATTGCATCTAGCAACTGCTGTGAAACCTGACCTTTAAATACGTAGCCATCCGCCCCTGACTGCATAGCCTGATAGATCCAGTAATCTTCTTGATGACCCGATAGAACAAGGGTTCTACTCGATGCATTGCTGTTTTGGAGCTGCTGTAATAGGGAGAGACCATCTCCCTCAATTAATTCCATGTCAATCAGAATCAGGTCGGGAGTATGCTGCTTGATAAGGGATAAAGCCAGAGCCGGACGATTCGCTTCCCCAATCACGTTAATTGTTCGATCCTGAATCTGGGAGAAGCTTAGGAGAGTTCTGATACCAGCTCGAAATTGAGAATCGTCATCGACTAAAAGCGTCGATAGGGTTTTGGTTGGTTCTACTTGGGTTAACATGCAGCGTTGTCCTCTGATAAGTCAATAGATGGAATTAATCGAGGTAGGCTGATCGAAAATTCTGCACCTTTTTTGGGTGCATTTCTTGCCCATAGTTTCCCTCCGTGATCGAGTACAACTTTTTGGGCAATGGCTAATCCTAAACCTGTTCCCTCCAAACGGCGGGTATAGAAAGGCTTAAACAGCTTCTGTAAATCCTCTGAGGA
>CAXUOL010000325.1:0-3352 GCA_964252435.1 uncultured Nostoc sp. | reverse complement strand
GTTTGATTTAAGCCGTGAGCAGTCTTGCAAATGACTGAAGCTTGTTCTTGCTCCTTACTACTAGGCAGAAGATGACTAAGGTTATGAGCATAGAGACTAATTAAACCCAAAGGATGACGTAACTGATGTCCCACTCGTTGAACAAGATGTTCTAAAATTTGAATCTTCTGGCGGTGTTGCCAGTTTTGTTGATGTTCGTCTAAATATTCACCGATACTGGCAGCCGTTCGCTTGATGAATTGCCGATGAGTATGAGACAAAGACCCATTAGCAAATAATAATAAGTATTGATTAGGCTGACTTGATTCACCAAAATGACAATAATAGAAGCCTTTTTCTATTGTCTCTGAATCAATCGGCTTTAGCGCTACGGATGAAACATTAGCTAGCCAATCTTCGATCTGTAAGTAAGCTAGAGTCTCTTTCGCAAAAGAAAAAGGCATTTGAGAGGCTTCAAGAACTTGTTGGCGATCGGACATCTGCGGATCTTGATAAACCACTCTCGCCCATTGAATCTGCGATTGAGCTGCCAGTTGATCGATCTGTAGCTGCAAGAAATGCTTTAGTTTCCGGGTGTAATACTGGGGAGTCCCCTTTTCTGACTGAGGACTCAGATTTTTTAAAAGTTTGAGACCTATGCCTGGCTTATCTGTGAGACTATCCATACTTTCCTCCAAATTATATGCTCTACTTCTGGTTCTGTTGCAAAAAAGGTTGCGTCGCAAAGAGTGAATCAGATGGTAAGCTAGGAAAGCTTGTTGTTGACGATCAGCTTCCCACAGGGAGCAATGCGATTTTGTCAGGTGCTAAAAATTAGGAGTTATAAATCACCTATTTAATAGTGCGGTTGCAGCAATATAGCTGTTTTTATTGAGAATCTAGCTTTGTAACTAAGAATTAAAATCCGATCTCACAAAATTGCATTGTTCCCTTAATTATTTGGTCGTTTTTAAGATTTCTTACTTGCAGTTGGTAAAGCAAGAAGTTCAGTGAATACAGTCAGTTTATGTTGTGACTGATAATTATGACTTCAAGCGATATCATCCCAATTTCGTAATTCTGTTGAAAATTTTGTACTCACTAAAAGAAGCTACGGGAGATTCCTGATGGGAAGACATTCTAAAGCTTGGCTTTTCATAGCAGCAGCCAAAGCAGAGAATTGTAGTCACCACAGGTGCAGGTACATACTTGTAGGTGATGGAATGCTGAGAGCGCAAGCCTGTCAACCAGGCAAGGCGATAACCCAACTTACATAAGCAATAAAACATAACCCTTAATGATTTCATATTAAGTTGAGGCAATTATGACAAACTTATAACAAAAGTATAACCAGAGATTTTTACTAAACAGTCTGTTGAAAATCAGGAAATGAAAAAAACTTATCTAGATAAATATTGGTCATAAAATTTTGGCAAGAGATAGTTATACCAATTCAAAATTCAAAATTAAGAAAGCCAGACAGAACAAAGGTATGTCCGTATGTATCTGTCGCATTCTTTTTTCAAATTGGTATTATTAGCGATTGTGAGCAAGCGTAACTAACGACTTAGAGCTAAAGCCGAACTTACGACTTCTATATCACTCATTGGGATCGCTGAAATCAGAATATGCAGCCTTTGAGATGATTATTGGTGTTTAGACTAAAAAATGACAAAACGACGCAGAGTGAATTAGACAGAAGTCGGATCTATTCCAATCAAAGTTGTTATTCAATATTAAAACAGCCCAAATATTTCTCTTTACTATGCTTGCCAGCTCAATTATCGATGCTAGCCTAACCACACAAAATATAGCCTTTCGCCCCGGTGGGCCATCGGTTTCTTTTGGTGTTTCGGTGATCAACCGCAGCAATCAGTTTGCGTCGTTTCAACTTGAAATTAAAGCGGCGGGAGCAGGCGAGCAGAGTAACTGGTATCATCTTTCTCCAGATGTATCTGCGGCGAAATCACCGGGCGATCGCACTGATTTTCAAGTTAAGATTTTAGATTCTCCCATCCCTGATTTTGTCGGGATCATCAATCTAATGGTGCGGGTTTTTTCGCCCCAACTCTCTGAAGAACGACGATTAGTTCTGCGGTTAACGTTGGAACCTAGCCATGAATTAAACCTACTGCGGATTGGACTACCCACCAAGCGGTTTCAAGTTTATCCGCGTAACGTCGTCGATATTCCCGTAACTGTCAAGAATGTGGGGTCGCAGCCTTCAGAGGTGCGCTTGCAGTGTACAGAACTTGAGTCGTCCTGGCTAGTTGGTAGCTGGGAACGGTATATAGAAATTCCTGCAAATGAAGAGATCACAGCAATTTTTCAATGTCAGCCCCCGAGAGCAGATCGAGTTGCCAGTAGCGATTATCCCTTTATCATAATTGCCAAAAGTCATCAGAGTTCTCCCGTTGAAGCCCAAGGAATTTTAGAAGTTCTGCCCGTTGGGTTCATGGAGTTTGAAGTCCAGCCTCAGCAGCAGTGTATCCCGGCTAAAAGACCCTGGCTCCCGAATTGGCGATCGCGTAGCAGTACCTTCCAATTGATGTTTAAGAACAATAGTAATCTGTTGCAAACGCTCGATCTGGAAGTACGAGGCCAAGACGCGAAAGAATGTCAAATTCAGGTAAGTCCAGAAAAACCGATTCTGCCATTGGGGGAAATAACTTCTACAAACTTAACCATCTCCCCGCGTCGTCCCTGGATCGGCTGGTCGCGAAAACTAAAGTTTGAACTCAAGCCTTGGCTATCAGACCCAAGATTAGGAAGTACCGATCCAGCAACCCAGATTTTATTCTTAAAAGTTTTCCCAATTATACCTTTATGGTTATTGCTGGCATTGCTCTCAATGATCGCAGCCGCTATATTTATACCAAAGCCGATTACTCATCTAGCTGGCGTTAATGCTGTGCGACTCAGTGGTACTAGTGGCAGATCGCCGCTGGTAATGAGTGCCTCAGACGATTGTTCAGTTCGGACTTGGGGCGTAACAGATTGGGGAACGCTAACCCCGCAGGGTAACTTGAGTAAGGGGACGTTAGCCAAAACCTGCACTGATACTCAACCTAACTCTTCCAAAGGACTTCTGGCGATTACTCAGCAAGCAATTCGGTCGCTAGCATTAATTCCGGTAAAAAATAATCAGGTCTTTGCAGGTTTAGAGAATGGAACCGTTCAGGTTTGGGATATCAACACTGGCAAGGGACTTTATACGCTCAAAGACCCCAACGACCAAACAAGCGATCGCATTCTGGACTTGATGTTTACTCGCAACTCTCTGACGCTATACACCAGCTATGGGAGCGGAACCATTCGGAGTTGGCAAAGACCAAGGGATGTCCGTTTTGACTCAAAGCCTGCCAAGGTTTTG
>CAXUOL010000324.1:0-7459 GCA_964252435.1 uncultured Nostoc sp. | reverse complement strand
GCGATGGGGTCAAGAGCCGAGCAAGGCTCATCCATCAGCAGAACTTTCGGCTTGACTGCTAAAGCACGGGCAATACATAATCTTTGTTGCTGACCACCAGAAAGCCCTAAAGCTGATTTATCGAGCTTATCTTTGACTTCATCCCAAAGAGCAGCGCTGTGAAGTGCAGATTCGACAATTTCATCTAATTCTAATTTTGAATGCCTACCTCCTATTCTTATCCCGTAGGCAACATTTTCGTAAATGCTTATCCCAAAAGGATTTGGTTTTTGAAACACCATACCAATTTGGCGGCGTAACCGATTGATGTTGACACGAGGATCGTAAATATTCTGACCAAAAAATTCTACATCTCCTTCAACTTTGACAGGCCCTTCTAATTCGCTAATCCGATTAAGAATTTTGATAAAGGTAGATTTACCACAACCACTAGGGCCAATAATTGCAGTTACTTGGTTCTGATAAATATTTATTGACACCTTTTCAATAGCTTTTGTTGTGCCATAGTAAAAGCTGATGTTTTTAACTTTGATAGCTGGAATTAGGTTACTCATACTTACCCAAGGTGCGAAATAAAAATTTATAAAAACAGAATTCAAGAGTCAGGATTTAGAATGGGCTAAACGCCCCGCTACCGCTAACAGTATGAATTCTGACCGAAAAAGCCGATAGTGCAGCGTTAGCGAGTTCGCAAACATCTTGATTCTGACTCCTGAATTCTGAATTCTTCTTCAATTTATTTTTCTCTGCCTAATAACTAAGCGAGAGAGAATACTGACACATAAAATTAAGGCGAGTAGAACTATAGAAGTAGTCCAGACTAATTGACTTTTTTCTGGGTCGGGGTCGTTGTAAAGGTTAAAAATCAATACTGGTAAAGAAGCTGTGGGGCTTAACAATCCTTCTGACCAATCTAAACTAAATAAAGCGGTAAAAATTAAGGGTGCTGTTTCACCGGCCGCACGAGCTACAGCTAATAAAATCCCTGTAGTAATTCCGGGGATTGCAGTAGTTACAACAATGCGAAAAGTAGTTTGAAAGCGAGTTCCACCTAAAGCAGCAGAGGCAAGGCGTTGAGATGTGGGAATCAGTTTTAAGGATTCTTCTGTTGTCAGTATAATTACAGGTAGCATAATTACGGCTAAAGCAAAACCACCTGCGATCGCACTAAATCCTTTAGTTACCAAAACTATCACACCATAAGCAAACACGCCGACAACAATTGAAGGCACACCTGTAAGAATACTAGTGATAAAACGAACAATACTAACAACTGGATTAGTTTGACTAAATTCTGCTAAGAAAATTCCTGTCATGATCCCTGTGGGAATGCTTAAAATAGCACCAATTACTACCATGATTATGGTTCCCAAGATGGCATTGCCAAAGCCATTATCAATAACTGCTTTGATAAACATTTCTGATTTGAGTCCAGATGTTCCTCGGATGAAAATTTCCCACAAAATTGATAATAAAGGAATGAGTACTAGACCTGTCAAACCAAAAGCGATCGCATTCATTACATAAGTAAATATTACTCGTTCTGTTGGCAGAGGACTGCATAATTCTGCCGTCAAAGATTCATCTGTTTCTGACTGAATGTAACCACTCATAAGTTTGAAAAAGTTTGATTGATAAACGTCTTCTTAACTGAGCCTTTATAGTAATCTCAAAGTTAGATAGTGTTATTTATTTTTCCTGTAAACCCACTTCACTAAGATTACAGCGCCAATATTTACAGCTAAAGTCAACCCAAATAAAATTAATGCCAAATAGCTTAAAGCTCCTATATGCAATCCCGGTTCAGCTTCGGCAAATTCATTAGCTAATACAGAGGGAATTGTATAACCTGGATCGAGTAAAGAAGCGCTGATTTGAGCAGAGTTACCAATCACCATAGTTACAGCCATTGTTTCACCCAAAGCACGTCCTAAAGCAAGCATTGCTGCACTCACTATTCCAGAAAATCCAGATGGTAACAAGACTCGAAAAATTGTTTCCCAACGGGTTCCACCTAAAGCCATAGATGCACTACGTAATTCTTTAGGGATAGCCATTAAGACATCACGACTAATTGCTGCCATTGTGGGCAAAATCATAATGGCGAGAATAACTCCAGCAGTCAACATATTAGTCCCAGAAGGATCTTCTGTATTAAATAGTGGTATCCATTTAAAAGTGCTGGCTAACCACTTTTGTAAAGGTTCTAGAACTGGAATAAACACAAAAATAGCCCACAAACCAATAATTACACTGGGAATTGCGGCAATTAATTCAACAACAAATGCTAGGATGGTTCGCAGTGAGGTAGGTAAAAAATTTTCACTCGTGACTAAGGCTACTGCTATTCCCACTGGGATAGCAAATAAAATAGCGATCGCACTACTTACCAAAGTTCCATAAATATAGGGTAATGCACCAAAAATCTGATTACCTGTATCCCAATCTTGTCCCCACAAAAACCCTATTCCAAACTGCTTAATGGCTGGTAGAGCTTCGTGTAAAATTACCCAACTCATCAAAAATAGTACTGCAACGGTAATCACAGCAAAAAAGTATACTAGCCGTGTAAAACCTTGGTCAAACCAGAAATTTGTGCCGCTGGTAGCAGTCAGATTGAAATTTTCATCGCCTAGATTTGAATCATCTGATAAATTTGCCATTACAAATCAATAAAATAGATTTTTCTTACTAGTAGAGCCAGTTATTAACTCAGTCTGTCATTAGTTATTAGTCATTAGTCATTTGTAATTACAAAGGACAAATGACCAAGGACGACCATAATAAAAATTTTCACAATCTCATTTAGGATTGCTATATTCGTAAGAATTCAGGAGTCAGAATTCAGGATTCAGAATAGTTAAAGAATCAGAAGAATATTTAATGAATAAATATACTAATTATTCTAGATTACTTATAAATTCTGGCTCCTGACTCCTGGGTGCTGAATCCTTACCTGTATTCAAAGCACCCTTCCCTTTTTAAGGGAATAGAGGGATCTCTTGTGGGTAAGTTCTAAAAATTGCAAATTAAGGCTTGACAGAGCTATTCACTGTCTGAAGCACTCGATTTGCTACATCAGATGGAATTTTGGTGTAGTTAAGGTCATCGTTATACTGTTGACCGTCTTTTAATACCCAATTAATCCATTTTTTGATTGCATCAGCTTTAGCAGCATTAGCATACTGTTTGTAAACCATCATCCAAGTAAGACCGACAATGGGATAACCTTGTCCTGGATCTCCTACAAAAACACGGTAGTTGTCTGGGAAAGTGACAGTTGATAAAGCTGCATTTGCAGATTCTAAAGAAGGAGCAACAAATTCTCCGTTCTTATTTTGTACCAGTGCTGATTTCAGATTGTTTTTGACAGCGTAGCTATATTCAACATAACCTATAGAACCAGGAGTCCGAGCTACTATAGCAGCTACGCCTGGATTCCCTTTGCCTTTGAGGACATTTGGCAGATTCCATTTTGGAGCAGTGTTAGTTCCAACTCTGCCTTTAAAATAACCGCTAATGGCACTCAAGTGATTCGTAAAAATGAAAGTTGTACCACTACCATCGGCACGAACAGCAAATTTAATTGTTTGATTTGGTAGATTAGTACTTGGATTATCAGCTTTAATTTTCGCGTCATTCCATTTAGTAATTTGACCTGAATAAATTGCTGGTAGTGTAGCGCGGGATAATTTGAGATTATTAACGCCTGGAAGATTGTAAACAACAGAAACAGCACCGCCTGCTGTAGGTACTAAGATTGCACCATTCTTGACTTTAGCGATTTCATCATCTTTCATTGCAGCATCACTACCACCAAAGTCAACGGTTCCAGCGATGACTTGACGAATACCACCACCACTACCAATTGCTTGGTAGTTAATTTTCAAGTCTGGATATTTCTTCTTCACTTCGCGAGCATAGCGTTCGTAAAGCGGAGCCGGAAAAGTTGCTCCTGCACCATTGAGAGTTTCAGCTTGTGCGATCGCACCAAAAAATGGACTAAGTGCAACAGAAGTTGTCACCATTGAAGTAGCAACGACACGATTCAATATGGCGGTCGAAAAAATCATATTACCTCTAATTAAAGGAATATTTTACTGCTGTTATTCCAGTCTTAAATAGGCTACATTTTTTATGGTTAAATCTTATTTAACAAGTGATAAGCAAGAAATTAAGATATGATTAAATTTTAATTTAAAGCATTTTTTATTATTTATTATTGATTTTGATTGACTAACTTAGTTAGTCAAAATATACTAATGAAAGTTTTAAATTTAATTTAAATAATTAAAAGCTAGTAAATCATGTAATCTAAAAATTATCAATTCAGTAGAAAAGATCAATATTTATTACAGAGTTACCTTTAACCACCCAAAAATATCACCTACCGTTAACTCTAACCCCTGGCAGAACTCTGGCACTGGCAAAACAGACTCAATTTCCTCAAAAGGTAAAGGTTGTTGTCCCGCAGGATAAGCAGCAATGAACCGCTCATCAGGGTCAATTAACCAACCCATTTGAGTTCCGTGATTGAGAGCGTGTAAGATTTTTTTTGTAACTTTTGTATGGCTTTGTTCCGGGGAGAGAATTTCGATTATCCAGTCGGGTGCTGCGGCAAATGTATTGGCAATATCACCATTTTTGTCTACAGGAAGCCTTGCCCAAGAGAATACAGCGACATCGGGAACTATAGAACGTCCTCCAAAAGTGCAACGCAATTCTGGAAAGGCCCAACCCATTTTTTGGACTTTGATAACAGAATTGATTGTGGGACAGAGTTCTCCTTGAATAGTGCTATGTTTTCCTTGAGGCATAGGTTTTGGGATAATTTGACCGTCAATGTATTCGCAATACGGTTTAGTTTCTGGTAGTGCAAGAAACTCTTCTAGGGTCAATATTTTATTTGATGTTTGTACCATGATTATCCTTGCTTAAACTCATGATGATTTTTTTAGATAAATTAGTATTTACCTTATTCTAAAATATTTTTTCCATTTGCCAATCAGTCACTATCCAAATTCTTTCATGTTTGCTTGCGGCTACAATACATTACCAAAAGTATAAATAATCCTATTCCTGCCAAATATTTAATTGCATCAGGTACATTAGGATTAGGCGAGAAAAAGCCTTCGATCGCACCAGCAATAATCAACATTGGTACAATCCCAAATACTAGCTGCACTGCCTGATAACCATAAAATTTCAGTGCATCTCCACGGCGATATTTACCAGGAAATAAAATTGCTCTTGCTAATAAGAATCCCGCACCCCCAGCAAAAAAGATTGCAGGTAATTCCAAAGAACCATGCGGAAACACAAAGGCCCAAAAAGGATAAGCCAGATTATTTTGGGCAACTAAAGTACCAACAGCACCAATTAATAAACCATTAAATATCATCATATAGGCTGTGTATGCTCCAGCCGTTATACCACCGGCGACAGCACCAAAAGACACCGATAAATTATTGATTGCGATCCCGCTAGATGCCAGAGGTTCAACACCGACAATTGAACCCATCCATAATTTATGCTCATCTCGCACCTTAGTAATCAAGCTTTCAGGTACAATCAAAGGCATAAAGCTGGGGTTTTGCCAGGAATACCACCAAGCCACTAATGCGCCTAGTAGAAACAGCGCCGTTGCCGCAGCAATATATACAAACGCTTTCTGGACTACAGATGGTAATCCCCAACGATAAAATTCTAGGATTGCCTGCCATTCTTGTCGCCGCGAACCTTGATAAATCTGCGTATAAGCACGAGTTGTTAAAGATTGTAAACTTTGAATCAAAGTATTGCTGATTTGCTGAGTGCGGGCACGGGCCAAATCTGCCGCTACGGAACGATATAAACTCGCTAACTCTCTAATTTCTACTGCCCGTAAGGACTTTAACCCTTTTTTTTCTATCTGCCTTAATAGGGCATCCAAACGCTGCCAATTCGGTTCTCGTCGCGCAATCCAACGTTGAATATTCATGAATTTTGGGAACACTGAGTTTAACTTAGCTTAAGATAGCCTCAAATTCATCTCCGTAATTTCAAGGGAAATTTAGCATTATGTCTGAAAACTTTGGATCTTCCGGTCAGATACAACCACTGAGTTTAGGAAATGTGGTTACTGCTGGATTCCGAATTTATCGTTCTCATCTAAAATCCTACTTTTTGCTGGCTTTAATAGCGTATTTGTGGTCATTGCTGCCATTTTTGTTTTTCATTCCGGCAGGAATAGTACTTTCTTGGAACTTGCGCTTTAATAATAATTCTCTTTTGGTTTGGCTGATTTTAGTGCTAATTGGAATAATTGCGTATTTTTATGCATTGGGAAAATTCTTAGTTAACGCTGCTATTATTTCACGATTAGCTTTTAGTGAATTAGTCAATCAGCCAGAAACTCTTAATGCTGCTCGCAGCCAAGTTAAACCTCGTTTATGGATGTTTGTATTAACTGTACTCTTGCTATTAGTGATTTCCTTGGTACTCTTTCTATTTTTTGTAATTTCACTATCTATCTTACAGACTTTACAATGGATAAAGCCCTTAGATTTGATTTTGCCACTGCTAAATATTGTTGCTTTCTTTATTGTGTTTGCTGCTATTTTATGGTTTTTTGCTAGGTTTTTTATAGCTGATGTACTAATAGGAATTGAAGATCATCTTGATCCAATTACAACAATTAGCCGCAGTTGGGAATTAAGTAAAGGAAATGCATTGCGGATTATTCTGATATTGTGCGTATCTTTATTGATCACAATGCCAATACAAATAGTTGTTCAGTTAATTATCAGAGGAATGATACAAGCATTAATTCAACCAGTATTAATTCAGCAAGCAATACCAGATATTATGAATGGTTCAATAAATGCAATCTTCTTTATTGCCATAGTTTATTTACTTGTATTAGTATCAGCTTTTTTAGTTAGTGCAGTTATTTTACCCTTCTGGCAAGCAATTAAAGCCGTGATTTACTATGACCTGCGGAGTCGTCGTGAAGGATTAGGCTTGAAGTTACGCGATCACGAAATTTAAACCTCAGTACAAAGATAATTATGCACCTTTTCAATAATGTTAAATTTAATACTCCAGAAAGTGTAGAACTAGAATTCACTCTTGCTGGAATCGGAAATCGTGCCTGGGCTTTGCTCATTGACTATCACGTTTTAGCTGGGATTTTGGTGGGATTTATCATAGCTTGGTCTATCATTTCAGACCAGTTAGGAGATTTTTGGGTAGATATTTTCGGTACCGCAGTAACTTTGTGGCTGATGGCGATCGCATTCCTTGCCAGTTTTATTATTTACGTAGGATATTTTGTATTTTTTGAAACCTTATGGTTTGGGCAAACTCCTGGTAAACGTGTTGCTAAAATTCGCGTAGTTCGAGATGATGGTAGACTCATCGGGTTACAACAAGCAACGCTACGTGCTTTACTGCGTCCCTTTGATGAAACTTTGTTTAT
>CAXUOL010000323.1:0-7470 GCA_964252435.1 uncultured Nostoc sp. | reverse complement strand
CTAATTGAAATACTGCAACAAAAGCATGAATATAAAGTACAGGAGTGTTTGGACGAAGTAGCTACTCTCAATAACTTAAATGAATTTTTAGAAAAAATACTACCAGAACAAGTAAGTGAAAATGACCGCTTGCTATTTTACTTTGCCGGTCATGGGATAGCCCTGAATGGCGATGATGGTCCAGAAGGTTATCTGATTCCCCAAGATGCCAAATTGGGAGATGTTCAAACCTATCTACCAATGACTAAGTTGCAGGAATCCCTGAATAAATTACCGTGCCGTCATTTTTTGGGAATCCTCGACTGCTGTTTTGCTGGAGCGTTTCGCTGGTCAAGCAACAGAGATTTATTAACTGCGCCAGAAGTCATCCACAAAGAGCGTTATGACCGTTTTATTACTGACCCAGCTTGGCAGGTGATAACTAGCGCAGCTTCTGACCAAAAAGCCTTAGATGCCTTTGCACTTAACTCAGAACGCGGCTCAGATGGCAACCATTCCCCCTTTGCTGCGGCATTAATCGAAGCACTTGTAGGTAAAGCTGATATCTATCCTCCTGCTAGCAATGGCAAATCCTCAGGAGATGGGGTCATTACTGCTACCGAACTCTACTTGTATTTGCGTGAAGCAGTTGAACCAACTACTGAAGGAAATCGCCAACGGCAAACCCCCGGTATTTGGCCTTTGAAGAAGCATGATAAAGGCGAGTATATTTTTCTTTCCCCCGGACATCCACTCAACTTACCGCCAGCACCACCTCTAGATGCTTCAAAAAATCCCTACCGAGGTTTGGAATCATTTAACGAGGAACACAGCAAACTGTTTTTCGGAAGAACTGAACTGGTAGAAAAGTTACATAATTTTGTCAAAACTCATCCCTTAACAGTGGTGTTGGGTGCTTCGGGTTCGGGTAAATCTAGTTTGGTGAAAGCAGGATTAATTCCCCAACTGCGGCAAGATAATACTGAACAATGGTATATTCTGCCACTCATGCGTCCGGGTGAGACTCCTATGCTTGCGTTAAATAATGCTTTGAAAAATGCCCAATTACCAGAGGTAGTAGTCCAAAATCTACAACAGAGCCTGGCGATGAGCATTCATGCTTGGGGAAAAACTCACCCCAAAATTAAGTTATTACTGTTTATCGACCAAAGCGAAGAAATTATCACCCTCTGTCAAAATGAGGATGAGCGCAAAGAGTTTTTTCAACAGATACTCAAAGCAATTAATGTCCATCGTGATAGATTACGGGTAGTATTATCCCTACGCTCTGACTTTGAACCCCAAGTCAGAGATGCTGGCTTAAAGTTTGTTGACCGCACAGTCAATAACTTAGAAAATACGGAACTGAAAAATCGTTGGTACAGTGGACGATTTATTATACCAGCGATGACACGAAGAGAACTGCGAGAAGCAATTGAGAAACCCGCAGAAGCACGAGTGATGTATTTTCAGCCTCATGAACTTGTAGAACAATTGATTGATGAAGTGGCAGATATGCCAGGGGCATTACCACTGCTTTCTTTTGCCTTGAGCGAACTTTATCTCAAGTATTTAAAGCGACAATGGGATTCACAAAATGAAGGTATAACAATTGACCGATCGCTAACTCAAGAAGATTATCAAGATTTGGGAGGAGTCATCCAATCACTGACTCAAAGAGCTGATGAAGAATATGAGGCGCTAGTCAAAGAGAATCCAGCTTATGCCCAAATTATCCGCCATGTGATGCTGCGGATGATAGCCCTTGGGGGAGGTGAGTTAGCACGCAGACGAGTTCCTCTATCGGAACTAGAATATCCGCCAGAGAAAAACTCTTTGGTTAAAGAAGTAATTGAGCGCTTTACTAAAGCACGGTTACTGGTGAAAGGAGAGGATGCTGATGGGAATCCCTATGTAGAACCTGCCCATGATGCTTTGGTGCGGGGATGGCAAAAACTGCTGATGTGGAAACAAGAGGAGCAAGAAAGTTTAGTGCTGCAACAGCGATTAACTCCTGCGGCGACGGAGTGGGATAGCATTAAAAATAAGGACAAAGAACAGCCAAAAGGGATTTTAGACAGAACCGTTCCTATTTTGGATTGGTTAGATCAACGACTATTTTTCCCAATCGAAAACAAATTGAGTAAAATTCCTGCTCAATTTATCCGACTTCTACGGCGACCGCAGAATCAGCAAGAGCGTTCGAGAGAGAAACCTGTACAATTTTTATGGAATGCGAATCCTTATCTCAATGTATTGGATAAAGAACTCAATTCCGATGATAACTGGCTTAACCAGGTTGAAGCTGAGTTTGTACAGCAAAGTGTTTTGCGAAAACGTCGCAATATTAGTTGGGTATCGCGTATTGCGATCGCAGTTATACTGGGATTGAGTGGTTTGACGATTTCGGCATTGATTGGACAGAGGGATGCACTGATAGGTCAAATTAGAGCTACTAGACAATCCTCAGAATCGAACTTACCAAATCAAGAGTTAGATGCGTTGCTTGACAGCTTACGAGCAGGGAAATCTCTTAAAGATTGGCCTTGGTACTTATTCTTATTTAAGTCAGATAGTGAGCTTCAATCCGAAGTTTTACAAAATTTGCGAAAGGTATTTTATATAGCTAGAGAACAAAACCGCATACAAGTGCCTCAAGACTTTAAGAAGATGTTTTTTACGTCTAAAGGTAAGTTACTGGTTACTACAGCAGGAAATGATGGTATTGTCCACTTACAAGACTTAAAGGGAGAAAAACTACCCAAAGTATTTTCAGGACATAAAGGTAAAGTAGTAAAACTTCAGGTTAGTGGGGATGGTCGCTTATTAGCAACTATTGATGAACAAAGTACTGTTCGGGTTTGGAACTTAGAAGGACAACAGGAAGAATCACCAAACCTTGTAGCCTCTATTTCACAGTCTAAATATTCCAATAATGGAGATAAGGATGTGAAGCTTGGAATAGGCTTCAGTCCTGATAGTGACAAGCTTGTAGCCTATGTACGAAAAAAATCTGAAAATTCTTCTAAATCTGAAGCAACAGTCCTTCTATGGAACTTATTAGGAGATAAACCGAAGTTATTAAAAGAATCTCAAGGCGATTTTGAAGGTATTAGCTTTAACTTTAAAAATGACCTAATTATAGCTAAAAGATTTGGAACTGACGAAAATGATGGTATCCGCTTGTCAGACTTTATGTCTGGAAAAAAGTTGGCGGATATCCAAGTCCGGTATAATAGTCTAGGTAACAACTTCTTAGATAATTTTGTTCTTAGTCCAGATGGCGGAGATTTAGCAAGAGATTGTGGAGATGAGGAGTCAAAAGTCTGCATTATAAAACTAAATGACCAGTCTGAGGTGACTCCTGACTACGCATCTAACAGCACAGCTTCAATCATTCGTTATAACCACGAAGGTAATCTAATTATTGGTGAAGATCGGGATGGGATTATTGATGTTTATGCACCAAGAGCAACAAACCCGCAATATTTGCTGCCATTTCAACTAAAAGGGCATCAAGGTGGTATTTCTGACGTTATTTCTAGCTCAGATGGCAGACAATTTGCTAGTCTAGGTAAAGATAATACCATTCGTTTGTGGCAAATAAAGAACAAGCCAGTGGTAGAGTTCAGCAAAATTCCAAACTTAATAAGTATCAGTATCAGTCCTGATGGTCAACAACTAGCTGTTGTAGAAAAAGATGGCACTGTCCGTCTGCTAGATTTGCATGGTAATGAGTTGAAGCGATTTGTAGATATTCAAGATAAAATTAGCCAGCTTATTTTTAGTCCTGATGGTCAGCAATTGGCTGCGGTTGGTAAAGATAATACAATTCGCCTATTGGATCTCAATGGGAAGGAGTTGTATAAATCTGAAAAGTTTGAAAAAATTAGCCAGCTTATTTTTAGCCCTGATGTTCAGCAATTGGCTTTATTGAAGAATGATGGTACTATCGAGCGGTTGAATTTAAACAATAAAACCTGGGAAATATTACGCAACAAGGTCAGTTCTAATGATATGTCCGGAGATGTTTTGTCCGAAGATGGTAAGTCCGGATCTGCTCGTATCGCTTTTAGCTCTGATAACAAGTTGCTAGAAGTGAATGCACCTGATAGCACTGGTACAAGCAATGGCACTATCTACTTAAAGGAATTGGGGGTTGACGAAGAAAAGCAATTAGTTCAATTTAAGGATTATGATACCCTTACCGGTAGTTATATTAGCCCTTTCAATAGTATTGATATTAATACTCAGGGTAACTTATTAGCTAGTGCGAACACCGCATCTGACAGCGATGGCTATACCACAAAGAACTCTGATATCCATATATGGGATATGTCAGGAAAGCTATTAACTACTTTCACAAACCAGGATGAAGCCAAAGTCACTAGTATAAGTCTGAGTGCTGATGGTAACTTAATAGCCACTCTTGGCGAAGACGGCACTGCAAAGTTATGGCGGATAGGAGAACTCAATGAATTACTGGAACGAGGTTGCAATGGGGTAAGTGATTATCTAGCCACCCTTGATGAAAAAAACAGCGATCGCCATCTCTGTGAAGGAATTAAAGCTTCTCAGTAGCCAGAACAAACGCAGAAAACCAGTACAGGTGAAACAATTGCAGCATCAACTCCCAGTATTTTGGGTGTGTCAAAAGTAGTTGGTAAGTGAGCGATCGCCAGTTTAATAAACTTGCTGTTTCCATTTACCAAAGAGAAAATTACCTTCTCCTGTGATAATTTTTTCAATTCCTGAAGTGCCTTTGATTGTGCCTTGACAATTTGAAGGTTACAAATCAAAATCAAGGTTGAATGTCTCCCCACCATAATCCTCTTCTTCTTCCTCTACAAATGGAGTTGAAGACCTTGAGGGTAGTTTGTTCGATTCAGTATTAATCGGTGGAGAAGCTAAAAGTTGTGCAGGTAATCATTGGTGTCAAGTTAAGGCAGAAGCCCAAATGTCAAGTGACCTGGCGGCGTTGCGTCGGTGTCGCTGACGAACAGCTTTCACAAGACCCATAGAACGTTGATGCTCAACTAGCCAAGGAATCAGTTGTAGTTGTGAATTGTGCGCTCGTGCGCGATGGAAAAAATATAAACTGCGAAACACCATTTCCACGGAAATACGCTCTAACGGATGCTGTAAAGCGATCGCTACATCAGCACACAAGTCATTCAGAACAGCGTAGAAAATCCAAGTAGCGTATATTTGCATTTGTACACCGTTAGTACCACCAACCCACAGATAGGACAAGCCCAACAATCGCTTAGTCAATAAAAATGCGTCCTCAATCCGCCAACGTCGTCGGTATAAATCACAAACTTCTTGTGCCGAAAGCTGTTGTGGGTCAAGAACATTAGTTAAGTAATGATACCAAGTCTTACCCCACAATACTGATACTAGGCGCATGGGATGGTGGCAAGGGTGAGTGTGATTCAATCCCATGTGAATGATTTCATCTTTCTAGTGAGAGCCTTGAGAAAGTACACGTGTTACCCGATATGTCACCAAATTCTTCTGGCGTGTGAGTATATACTTGCCAGTTGCGGTAAGAGAATCAAACCACTCAAAGCCATAAAATCCCATGTCTACTATCAGTAAGCCACCATCAGGTAAACGTTCTAACAGTGCTTGCCACCAACGAGTCTCATTGATTTTGGCATCAGCATCATACCAAATTGCTACCGGAGTGTGAGTGAAAGCTTCTACAACCATCAGTATTTTTCCTGCCAACACCGCACCTGTTTTTTCTTGCAGTTGTCCGAAGTGTTTTTTCATCGCGAAGAAGTGTTGAGGCATCTCCAATCCAGATAGCGGTAAATCTTTGTGCTACTGATGACCAAGCTGGGGCTAATTCTCTTGCGCTTCTTTTCACTGCCAGACGCTCTATCACTTGCTCGAATAAGTTTGCAAATAGTGTAGCTGGCAAACTATTGAGTCTTTGTGACAACGCTTGCTTACTCACTCTTGTTGCTTTCACCCACATTAATCCCTCTATTTCTAGCGATCGCAATACATCTGTAAGATGCTGTATTTGTCGATACACTATACTCAATACTATTGCTGCCATTACTGGCAAGGTCAGTACTCGTGAACGCAAGCTCCGTTCTTTGTCTTTTACCCCTTTGAGGTTAGCAAATGTACCTGGGCTGACTAGTTCAAACAAGCGTGATTCTATCTCTTGGCTGGCTGGGGCAGGTACGCTGACTCGATGGCGAAAATCTGGATTCCCTTGCTTTGTCCGTGGTTTACTCATGGCTTTTTCAACACAGGGATGTTAATTGACTTTTACCATTGATTTGCCCACTCTTGACAGCCATCTATTTTTCTTAACTTGACACCAATGGCGTAAAGGAGACAGCGATCGCACTCTGGTAATTTCGGCATAGTACCAGTGTACTGCTTTGAAGCAAGTGATGCTTACGGTGTTTGCTAGCCTACGCACCCTTGAATTGCTGGCATATTTGGTTAACTGAGCAAGACAGGGCCAGGAGAGCGGCGTAAACTACGCACTCTCAATTTTTCCTCGCTTGTATTATTGAGGGTGAGGCGATCGCCCAAGAGGTCTAATCTTTCCTCGCTTGTATTTTACGGGGGCGATCGCTTGAACCGCATCGCACCCCAACAAAATAATAATAGCGCCTACCTATATTTAGGTGGGCGCTATTGTTTTATTTCAATTCAGGGAGAAAATATAGTGAAAAGAGTTCCCTGATATTTACTATTAATTAATTCCAATTTGATTGATTACAAAGCACTGCGGCTAGTTAACGCGTTCCACAAGAAGACTGCGACAATTGCACCAAGAACTGCTACCGCGATACCGGGAATGCTAAGAGTTGAAGCTGCTAGAGCTAATGTTCCTGTATTGAAGAATACACCCAGACTGCCACCAACAAAAGCACCAATAATTCCTAATAAGATTGTTCCGAGAATTCCGCCACCTTGATGACCGGGGTAGATAGCCTTTGCAATAGCACCAGCAATTAGACCTAAAACAATCCAAGCAAGAATATTCATTGTTTTTAACTTAATAGACGTTTTTAACTTACAAATACACAATAGTAATCTAAACATTGACATTCAATCTATCAACAGAACCAATTATTAATAGCCTTGAGGATGAATGCTGTTACTTCTTGTGATATACCCACTAAATCCAATGGATAATCAATAAAAAAGCTCCTAGTTGGTCTAAAACCAGGAGCTAATAAATTCATTGCTTGATAATTGCAGTATATACATTTTTAATGATTTTTCTCATCTACTGGAAGAATTAAGCTCCAGTTGAAAGCAGATACTAAATGCGATCGCTCTTGAGGTACAACTTTTCCTCGCTTGATTTTGTCAGATACAAAGGCGATGTCACAGAGGTTTTTGCGCTGACTACGCACGGTTACTAACTCTGTGTTAATTGTTATGTTTAACTACTCTAGTTCTGCCTCTAATTCCTTGAATTCTTTGTACTGTCTATCTTTGTGCTGCCAGTAT
>CAXUOL010000322.1:0-7477 GCA_964252435.1 uncultured Nostoc sp. | reverse complement strand
CTCGCACCATTGGGTAATGTAATCTATTTTTATCTAAAGATTCTGCGATCGTTGCACCTTTGACGCAAACCATTCCCTGGCTGGATGGATGGGCTTTATCACCGCGCACCCGCCAAGTTGGAGTTCCTTGGCTATCTCGATTAGTTGCTTTGCCAAGTTGGGCTGGAGGTGAAACTTCTAAACCGCAGCCAACACCACAGTAGGGACAGAGAGTTTTGGTAAATTCACTCATGGCAGTTGTATGATTTTGTTATTTTGATTGTGCAACCTCAGATGTAGCAACTATTTGATAAATTTGTGCGTAATATAAAAACTCTTTGAAACTCTTATTCCTTTGTGTCCTTTGCGTCCTTTGCGGTTCGTTTTTTCATAAATTTACGTAATTTCTGTCGATGTGGTTTATAGAAATTATTTTTTTTACAAACCGCAGAGAGAGCATTACAAATTTTGAAATTTACTATTATTCTGCCTGAAGAGAGGAATAAGAGAATGAGGAAACGAACCGCAAAGAGCGCAAAGAGCGCAAAGATAAGAGAGTTATAAAGGGTTTTTGCATCAGTGTTGTGAATTTTAAAAAAATCTCAGCATACAGAGAATAAAAACGGAGTTTCATGAATTAAGACTGTTATGGAAGGATGAAGTGTAAAGTTCCCTAATTCAGATTTGATAGTGAATTTTCTACTTCATCCTTGAGTTGATTATTCTTCAGTTAAGAAGATAGGGTTTTTCGTTGCTGGTAATTCACCTTCAGATGCGGCGGCAAAGGAACCTTTTGGTTCTTTGAGCAAGAAGGCGCACATGAAAGCACAGACTAAAGCAGCTATACCCATTGTGCTAAATAGTGTTGGAGCATCAGTTAAGCTGAAAATTGTCAGGTAAACTACGCCACCAAAATTACCGTAAGCTCCCACATTCCCGGCAATTTGTCCAGTGGCTTCTTTCTTAATTAGGGGGACAATACTGTAAGTTGCACCGCAGCCAGCTTGGGCAAAGTAGGCGGCAAACATTGTAACTGCGATCGCTACCGGAATTGGCCAGTTACTACTAATAAAATGTGCCATCAAATAACTAATACCAATGCCAGCACTGATAATTGTCATTGTCCACTTCCGGGAGTTAAATTTATCAGAAATTAAGCCACCACTGGGACGAGAAATCAAATTTAAAAATGGATAGGTAGCGGCAATCATCCCAGCGATAACATGTTCTAAAGCAAAGGTTTTTTCAAAAAATGCCGGGAGCATAGAAACAGCTGCCAGTTCGCTACCAAAACTAGTTATGTAAGTGAATTCGAGTAAGGCTACTTGACCAAATTGGAAGCGTTCAGATGCAGCGTAAGTTTTCTTGCCAATTAAAAGTTCTCGGTTGACTTCCCAAGCTTTGTAACTTTGGTAAGCAAATAATCCTGCTAATAGTAACCAAGTCAGATACATCTGGCTCAAAGTTAGGAAGTGAATATTCTTTTGTTCCAAACGCCAAGCTAATAAACCCAAGGCGAAAATTAAACCAAAATTTGAGAGAATCATCGCCCAAAAGCTTTTAATGCTGGTTACTTCTAGAGAACCATTTTTCTTAGGTTTTTTGTAGACTTTACCTGTGGGTGTATCTTGGACGCTGTTGTAATAAATTACGCCGTAGATAGCAGCAATAATCCCTGTAAATGCGATCGCAAAGCGCCAGTTAGAAGCACCACCTGCGAAAAAGCTCGTAGAAACTGCAAGTATCGGCAAGGCAAATTCTGCGCCAAAAGCCCCAAAGTTGCCCCAACCGCCATAAATACCTTGAGCAATTCCCATCTCCTTCGGCTGGAACCATTCGGCTACCATACGGATACCGACAACAAACCCAGATCCGACAATTCCCATCAGCAAACGACTGATGACTAATTGATTAAAATCTTGCGCTAGCGCCGTCGCCAAACAGGGAATAACCGCAAACATCAGCAGGATTGAGTAGGTGATTCTAGGGCCAAAACGATCCAGAAGCATCCCAATAATTAGTCGTGCAGGAATTGTGAGGGCGAGGTTACAGATACCTAAAGTTTTGATTTGTTCTGGTGCTAGATGTAGTTCTCTGCCAATGGTTGTAGCGAAGGGTGCAAAGTTAAACCAACAGACAAAGGTAAGAAAGAAAGCAAACCAAGTCTGATGTAATATCCGGTAGCGATCGCTGAATGAAAATAATTTTTTAAGCATTCCAATCTTTCTAATTGAATAAAACACAGAGAATAAATAAGAGAAGATGAGCCTTCTAACTCGGAAGATGAGTCTTTTAGCTCGGAGATTGAACCTTTTAACTCGGAAGTTGCACCTTTTACCTTGGAAGATGAGTCTTTTAACTCGAAGATTCAACCTTTCAACTCGGAAGATGAGTCTTTCAACTTGGAGATTCAACCTTTTAACTCGGAAGATGAGTCTTTCAACTCGGAGATTGAACCTTTTAACTTGGAAGTTGCACCTTTGAGACTGAACATTGAGCCTTTAAGGTTGAAGTATGAGTTTAGCCCCATGCCCAATGCCCAATTCCCCAGATAAGCACTAGCAATTGCTAACTACTAAGGCTTCTTGCTTGAGTTTTGCGCCAAAGTTTTTGATGAGTAAGTCTTGCAATATTGGCTGCAAGTCTTCGCATGGTATACCTTTGGTGATGCAAGTTCCCAAATGAGCATCTTTGCCGACTTTGCCGCCCATATATATGTCAACACCTTCCAAGGTTTTGCCATTTTTGCGAGTTTTAGTTCCCATCAAGCCGATGTCTGCAACTTGGGGTTGTCCGCAGGAGTTGGGGCAACCTGTCCAGTGAATTCGCACTGGTTTGGTGAAGGTTAACTCTTCTTCTAAGACTTTAATCATTGCCAGGGCGCGGTTTTTGGTTTCGATGAGGGCAAAGTTGCAAAATTGTGCGCCTGTGCAAGATACTAGCGATCGCGTCAGCAAACCTGGATCAATAGAAAATCTTTCTAGCAAAGGCTCTGTTAAAAATGTTGCTAAACGCGAGTCAGGAATATTGGGGATAACAATGTTTTGCTCAACTGTAAAACGGATTTCGCCAGTACCGTAAACTTCTGCTAGACGAGCGATTTCAAACATATCTTCGGCATACAACCGACCGACAGGAATGTTTAAACCTGCGTAATTTAATCCTGCTTGTTTTTGTTTATATACCCCAATGTGGTCGCGTTTTTCCCAGTCGATTTCGTCTTTTGCTGCTGCGGGTAATAATGATTTACCCAAACGGCTTTCTACTTCTGCTCGAAACTTTTCTAAACCCCATTCATCAATTAGCCACATCAAGCGCGATTTTTGCCGATTAGCACGTAGCCCATGATCACGAAATACTTCCAAAACCGCTCTACATACACCTACCACATCTTCTGGAGCCACCCAAGCATTCAGAGGAATCGCCGCCTCACAACGTTTAGCTGAGAAAAAGCCACCGACGAGGACGTTAAAGCCGAATATTTGTTGGTGAGAATGGGCAGAAGGGAAATTTTGCTCCTCTGCTCCCCTGCTCCCCTGCTCCCCTGCTTCTTGAAACGCTGGTACAAAAGCCAAATCGTTAATTTCAGCGTGAACTGAATTGTCTCTTCCACCTGCGATCGCAATATTAAACTTCCGTGGTAAGTTGGTAAATTCTGGGTTTCCTTCCCCTTTATTGGTGAGCATATCTTGAATTTGCTGTACCAACTCTCGCGTGTCGTACAACTCATCTGCATCTAACCCCGCCACAGGATCGCCTGTAATATTGCGGACGTTATCCATCCCTGACTGCACACTGGTTAAACCAACTGCGTGAAATCTATTAAAGATATCTGGTAAATCTTCAATCCTAATCCCCCGTAATTGAATATTCTGTCTGGTAGTAATATCAGCGCAACCATCATCACCGTAACGCTGCACTACTTGGGCCAAAACACGCATCTGGCTGCTGGTAAGAATACCATTAGGCATCCGCAACCGCATCATAAACTTGCCTGGGGTAACTGGGCGAAAAAACACGCCTACCCATTTGAGTCGATGATCGCGATCTGTTTCGTTCATCGCCTCCCAACCCAAGGCGGCAAATTTCTCTATCTCACTTTTGATGGCTAGTCCATCTTTTTCTGCTTTTAATTTCTCAAACTTATTAAGGCTAGTGGTAGTTGCTGTATCTGTCATAAGGCTGAATCTCGTTGCAAATTACTGATATGATCGGGAACTGTGGTCGTAATTTCCCAATACCAATCAATCCGTAGTTACATCAGGTGCTGTATCTACGAGGGTTAGGGAATAAAAACTTAATATTTAATTACGGCTGATTATTTTTACTCAAGAACATTCCAACGCGAAACTTCAAATCTGTGGTTAGTTAAGGAGAATTTGTCGCCATTTACATCTTGGGAATTTGTCAAGCAGGTTTAGATAATGTTCATGTAACAATTTCGATACTCATAACTTTAAGATGAGATTTTTGTTAAAATCGTATAAATTGTTACGTTTTTGAGGAGAATTAGCCAAAAACGCATGAATATTATGCATTTTTTACATTAAAGTCACCAATGAACGATGTAGAACCCTTAATCAAGGGTATTTGAGATGACTGAAGCAATTTTGGATCGCCATAGATTAGATATTGTTAGCTAAAACTTAGATATCATTTCAGCAGCTATGAAACGTCGTGATTTTATTAATTGGGTAGGTTTGGGCTGGATTGCGAGTTCTCTACCTGTAGCGATCGCAGCTTGTTCTTCTCAAACAACTCCAGCATCAAAAGATTGGCAAGCAGTAGGTACATCGGCAGATTTAGATAAAACAGGTCAATTGCTAGCAAAAAATTCACCTGCTGGGCCTGTGCTAGTAGTCGGCACATCTAAAGCCGGAAATCTAACTGCTGTTGACCCTACCTGTACTCACGCAGGTTGCACTGTAGCATGGAAAGCTGATGCAAAAAAATTCGCTTGTCCCTGTCATGGTTCAGAATATGGAGCCGATGGTAAAGTGCAAAAAGGCCCAGCGACAAACCCCCTGAAAACTTACGCCGCCAAAATTGAGGGTAATTCAGTTGTAGTCAAGCCAAGCTAGTGGAGGCAGGAGGCAGAGGGCAGGAGGTAGAAAATTGATAATTAAAGCAAGATATTGTGAGTAACATCAAACAGCTTTTGGTGCAAGCCGAGGCAGCATATTATGCAGCTGATTGGTCATCACTAATTCATTATTTGCAACAGTTAATTTTAGGGGCAGACTCGGAAGATCCAGAGATAGTTAAAAATCGAGAATATCTTCTGAAATTAACACTTTCAATCTTAGAAATGGGGGATTTTCAACAACGATGGGAAATTACCAAAGTGTTGATTCACTTTGGTAATATTGCTATACCACCACTGATTGAAATATTAGAAGATGAAGATGCAGAAGAAGAATTGCGCTGGTATGCAGCAAAGACTTTGGGCGAACTTCAACACCCAGAAGCGATCGCATCAATAGTTGAATTGTTGAAAACTGATGAGGATGAAGAACTCAAAGCGATCGCAGCTACAGCACTGGGACAAATGGGTACTGTTGCTATTGCTTCACTAACTGAACTTCTATTAGATGAAAATACACGATTGTTAGCGGTGCGATCGCTTTGTTGTATTCGGCAACCAGAAACCATCACGCCGCTGTTAAGTGTAGTGCAAGATCCACAAGCAGCAATCCGCGCCGCCGCAATTGAAGCCCTCAGCAGTTTTCATGATGAACGTGTACCGCCAGTATTGTTAAAAGCTTTGGATGATACAGCCGCCACAGTGAGGCGTGCAGCAGTGCTTGGTTTAGGTTTTCGCCCCGACTTACACCAAGCATTAGATTTAATCACGAGACTGCAACCCAAACTTTACGACTTTAACCTTGATGTTTGTTGTGCAGCCGCAGTTACCCTTTCTCGGATAGGTAGTGATGACGCTGCCAAATACTTATTTGATTTGCTGATTTCACCCCAGACACCGATAACGCTGCAATTAGAAACCATCCGCGCTTTAAGTTGGGTAGGGACGTTATCGAGTTTGGAATATTTGCAAACAGCACTGAATCAAAGCACTTCCGAGACAGTATGGGAAGAAATTGTCACAGTTTTGGGACGAGTGCAAAAACCGCAGTTAACTACACCAGCGGCAGAAATATTACTGCAAATACTGCGAGCGCAGCATCCGACTACAGAGATTGTCAGTATCAAAAGTGCGATCGCCTTATCTTTAGGACAGTTAGGCGAAATGCAGGCAATTGAACCATTGATTTCACTGTTAGGCGATTCTAATGCATCGGTGAGACTACATGCGATCGCAGCACTGAAAAATCTGAATGGGGAAGCCACACATCAACAATTGCAGCAGTTAGTAAATAATGACGCAATCACACCAGATTTAAAACAAGGAATAGCGATCGCTTTAGCCGAATGGTAAATTTCAGTGTCAATAATCGCGTAGCGTCTTGTTGGCGTCGTAACAGAGCTTCTTGTACTGAGCGACTTGTGCCAAGCAAAGCCATAAAAGTATTCCTTAAGTCTAAAGTAAGACACACCTGGAGTATGAAGTTATAAGTTCTTATGTGAAATAATATTGTGAAGTATTCTTAATACAGTTTCAACCGCTAGCAGCATCTGGCTGTTTAAAGTTTTTAGTTCATTTTTATCCAAATAACTAAAAGCTGATGTCAAGAAAGTAATTATATTCATTCAGGTAAAAATCCTGCTTAACTTAGCGATCGCTTGTGCTTCTTAGATAAGTCGGTTTATCTAATTACTACAAATTCTATAACGTTAAATTCTTCACCCTTACTTATAGACTAACCTAACTTCAATGCCAAATTAATTCCTGCGATATAAGTGGTTTTACTCTTATGGTAGAAGCCCGGCGAAAAGCTAATACTTATGCTATCAAACAGTAACAAAAAAATTCACAATAAGTAATTAAATAAAGATTAGGATAGATAGAAATGAATGTAATAATATTTAGTTTCTATTTTGAAAAAGCGACTTTGTTTGTGAGTTCTTAATCCTGAAGTAGTAATTACTGATTATGAGTTATTTTGCTTAATGTGACGAATAGTAAGTTGTTGTGGTATTTTCAAATTCTTTCAACTTTTCCAGAAGAAGTTAAGTAAAACACTCTTCAATCCACCTTGTCATAATTTACCTAATTTACCAGTGGATTGAAGAGACAATATTGCTTTTGTAAATCAATCAACCATACAAATCTACAAAATAAAAGGAACCATAAGTTATGAAGCCTTTCGATTTATCTAAAACCGTTTTAGCTACTGTATTTGCCATCAGTTTCGCTTCTGTATCCTTACCTCCTTCAGTTTCCGCCCAAAGTGGAGGCTCTGGCAGTGGAGGCTCTGGTAGCGGAAGCACCAGTGGAAGCACAGCTCCTGGAAGCACATCTCCTGGAAGCACCAGTGGAAGCACAGCTCCTGGAAGCACATCTCCTGGAAGCACATCTCCAGCAAGAACAACACCTGGA
>CAXUOL010000321.1:7373-7507 GCA_964252435.1 uncultured Nostoc sp. | reverse complement strand
CGTCCGCAAGCTTGAGGCGATCGCATGATTCATACTTCGATTCAGCAACGCCAAAGCTACGCCTACTGCCGTCCAAGCTGTGCTACGTAGTATTAGTTACGCCAACATCTCTGAGAATCCCACTACTACTCCCC
>CAXUOL010000321.1:0-7273 GCA_964252435.1 uncultured Nostoc sp. | reverse complement strand
GTCTTGTCAGCTTTGTGTTGACTGATGGTGATGGCGGTACTAGTGCTACAGTTTCCAAGACGATTAATGTTGCTGCTGTCAACGATTCTCCTACAGTCAGTTTGCTAGGGACTAATCCCACGTACATTGAAAATGACCCTGCTATTTTCATTGATCCTGGTGCAACCGTCTTAGACCTTGATTCCCAAGACTTCGATTCAGGTAAATTGACTATTAGCTTCAGTAATGGCGGAACTGCTGACGATCGCCTCATCATCCAAAACAATACAACAAATCAAATTCAAGTCAACGACACAAGCATTTTGTACGATACTACCTTGATTGCTACTTTCAGTGGCGGTATTGGTACTCAAGACTTAGTAATCAGCTTTAACTCTAAAGCTACGCCTACTGCTGTTCAAGCCTTGATACGCAGTATCAGTTACGCCAATGTCTCTGAAAATCCTTCCACTACTCCCCGTCTTGTCAGCTTTGTGTTGACTGATGGTGATGGCGGTACTAGTGCTACAGTTTCTCAGACAATTAATCTGACTGCTGTCAATGATGCGCCGATTGTTACCGCAAATCAAAGCTTCAGCGTTAATGAAAACAGCAGTAATAACACGGTAGTTGGTACTGTAGTTGCTACCGATATCGAGGGAACTAGCTCATTTTCCAACTGGACAATTATTAATGGTAATCTTGACCTCGATGGAGATGGTAAAACTGCTTTTAGCATCAACCCCACTTCTGGACAAATTACTGTTAGCGATCGCGATGACCTTGACTTTGAGAGCCATCCTAAGTTTCAATTACAAGTTACCGTCAGTGATGGCACTGATACGAGTACCAAACAAGCGATCGCTGTCAATCTGAATGATGTCAGCGAAAAAACCATCTATGGTACGTCTTCAGGCAATAAGCTCAATGGCAGTACAACTGATGATACTATCTATGGCTATGCAGGAAATGACTATTTATACGGTCAGGATGGTAACGATCGCCTGATTGGTGGTACTGGCAATGACTACCTTTATGGCGGTAAAGGCGATGATATTCTCGACGGTGGTGATGGCATTGATTCGGTAAGTGAATCCGCCGATGTCAACTTTACCTTAACTAACACTCAACTAGTCGGTTTAGGTAATGATAGCCTGATCAATATTGAACGAGTAACATTGACAGGTGGCATTAGTAACAATACTTTAAATGCTTCATCATTCACCATTGCTAGTGTCTATCTTTATGGTGGTAATGGTAATGATAGTCTCTTAGGTGGCAGTAACAATGATTACCTGTACGGTCAGAATGACAGCGATCGCCTAATTGGTAATGCTGGCAATGACTACCTTTATGGTGGTGCAGGTGACGACATCCTGATTGGCGGTGCTGGCAACGATTTACTCTATGGACAAACAGGTGCGGATATTTTTGTTCTCGCATCAGGAAACGGCAGTGATAGCATCTTTGATTTTAAGGATGGCATCGACAAACTTGGTTTATTCGGTGGTTTAACTTATGGGGCTTTAACTATCTCTGCAAGTAGTAATAAGACTTCTATTCGGATTACTTCCACAAATGAGACATTAGCTATTTTGAGCGGCATCAATGCCAGCTTGATTACAGAGAGTGATTTTATACCAGTTCTCTAAAGTCTGCGTCTTCGTGTCGCCGCATCATTATTTTGGAATGGAGTTTATGAGTTTACCTCCAGAAATTTTAGAGGAAAAATCATAAACTCCTAAATCAAATCCACTCCCCCACGCCTTACCTACGGTGTACACACAATTCTTAAAAACCTAACTTGATAAGACTTTTCTCGTTCCCAGAACAATGGAAAATCAAGCTTTTTTCGACTTGTGTGTACATCGTAGGTTAGAAATATGTGCTTTTGGCAATTTGGCATCCAAAGTTTTTCTGTTGCAGCTTTAATTTATATATCAACAGGGTTACAGGGACATTGAGAAAATTCTACAAGGGAGCAATCCCGTCTCAAAATCCTACCCAATGGCCAGTTGTTGATGTTCGCGCTCTCCGAACCACCTTAAGGTGGATGCAGCGCAAGCGTCACCGCTTCACCACAACTGGCTAGAAATCAAACAGAAAATATATAGTACAAATGCACTGGCACAGATTTAAGTCGGGGATGGGAGTGTTTGAGTCTGTAGTTGTCTTAGTTTATATCAAGCTAAGTTTTGCGGACAGTAGCCCAATCCACGGATATAACTTTGTCGGAATACTTCAATCTCATTAGGCTGCGGTCTACCATGAGAAACTACTGCTACCTTATAGTGTTCCATAACATTAATTGCTGATTCTCCAGCTTCCAAACTGCTCATAACATTACTAATAAATTCGGGTGGTGAGTAAACAATTCCCACTTCGCTCAAGAAAGCTTTAATATCTTTATCCTTTTGTTTCGGTACAAAAGATTTAATTTTAATATTGATTATCCAACCATTAAATTGATTAATTACAGTAATAAATTCCAGAGAAAAGTCATTCCTACTAAAATATTCAACAACCCGCAGTGTCAGACTAGCATTGGTCAGATAGTATAGGTATTGCATAATTTATAGAGCAGAATTGAGACTTTAAAAGAATAATCTATAAATCTAAAGATTTAATGAGGATTCTAAGTTTTTACAGAAAAAATAATTAGATAAATTTCTCATAATCAAAGTAAAGGGAAATACTACTTTGTTTATTAATATTTGTAAATAAATATATCAGACTGCAAAATCTAAATTAACTTGTTGTATTGTTTGTAACAATGTATTAAAATGACACAAAAGTTTGACCACGCAGAGGGTGTGTCCTGCGATCGCCAAGGTGTCATAAGCCTTTAGATACAACTTATGAAAATTTTGTTGGTAGAGGATGACGTATTACTGAGTAAAGCACTCTTCGAGTTGTTGAGTGCAAATCGTTATACTATCGACATCGCAAGCAATGGACAAGCTGGATTAGAACTAGCGCTATCTGCTAAATATGAGTTGATATTGCTGGACTGGCTAATTCCGAAACTGGATGGGATTAGCTTGTGTCGGCAACTGCGATCGCAAGGCTACCGTAAATCTATTCTGTTGTTAACAGGGAAAAATTCTAATGCAGATATTGTAGCGGGGTTAGATGCCGGAGCAGATGATTACGTCATCAAACCCTTCGACCCAGAAGCATTACTAGCAAGAATTCGCTCTTTACTACGACGTAATGGGGCGATCTCATCATCCACGTTGTTAACCTGGGGAAATCTCTGTTTAGATCCAAGTGCAGGCAGAGTAACTTGTAATGAGCAGGAAATTTCCTTCACAGCAACAGAATACAAACTGCTGGAGTTGTTTTTGCAAAACCCAGACCGGATCTTTAGTCGTGCAGTGATTCTAGATCGGCTTTGGGGATTTGGGGATGCACCGACTGAAAATGCAGTTACGACTCATATTAAAGACTTGCGAAAGAAACTGAAAACAGCAGGTATAGCAGAAGAATTTCTAGAAACAGTATACGGCATGGGCTATCGCATCAAGCCTGCACCTAATCGCTTTATCTCTGTTGGGGAAACGAATCAAGATGGAAAGAAAAAACCCGGTCCCAAAGATATGACTTCTGTAAATCGGGTGCTGGAGCGATTTCGTAATTCCTTTGTTGGACAGATTGCATTGCTGGAGCAAGCAAAAACTGCACTCTTGGCAGGGAATTTAAATGAAGATTTACATCAGAGGGCATTGCGTGAAGCCCATAAGCTAGCAGGCTCAATGGGATCGTTCGGTTATCCAGAGGGTTCTCGGCTTGCACGGAAAATAGAGCATTTGCTGCTTGAAGATTCCTCGTTATCTTCAGAGCAAATCTCTGATTTCTCGCAACTGGTAACAGCATTACAGCAAGAGTTAACCAAACCTGCTGTCAGTTCCACTGCTCCAAGCGTCCCGATGAAGCAAACTTATCGGCTGTTAGTAATCGATGATGATACTATGCTGACGGAGCAGTTACAGGCAGAAGCCGATTCCTGGGGAATCAGGATGAAGGTTGCACCAAACTTAGCAACCGCCCGATCGCTTTTTTCCCTAGCAAATCCTGACGCAGTTTTACTGGATTTGAGTTTTCCGACAACAGAAGAAGACGGATTAATATTACTGAGCGAGATAGTAGAGCGATCGCCAAATATCCCAGTAATTGTTTTTACCGGACGAGATACCCTAGCAGATCGACTGAGAGTATCGCGTTTAGGAGCTAGACAATTTTTGCATAAACCAGCGACAACCGAGGAGATTTTTCAGGCGATCGCTCGTGTCTTACCTCAACCTAAAACTTCCGAAGCCAAAGTTTTAATCGTAGACGATGACCCTGTAATGCTGGCTGGATTATCGGCGTTGTTAACTCCTTGGGGACTGGAAGTAATAACCCTCTCCCAATCACAACAATTTTGGAAGGTGCTGATTGCAACATCTCCAGACTTGGTGGTGCTAGATTTAGAAATGCCGATAGTCAACGGATTAGAATTGTGCAAGGTCGTGCGCCAGGATGCATACTGGGGAGATTTACCTATTTTGGTAGTTACAGCCCATACTGAAGCAGAATTTCTTCAGCAAGCTTTTGCTGCCGGAGCCGATGATTTTATCAGCAAGCCAGTGCTAGGGCCAGAACTTGTGACACGGGTACTGAGCCGTATTCAAAGAATGCGTTGGCGCTCTCAGGCAGGGAGAAGTAAAGTATGAAAAATTATCAGCGATTATTAGCTTATGGTGTGGCTATTGGTTCAGCTGCTCTCGCCCTGCTGCTGTCACTTTGGTTAGAACTGCTTATTTCTCGAACAATTGGTGCATTTTTCTATATAGCTATTATTGTAAGTACTTGGTATGGTGGCTTTCGACCAGGGATCGTTACACTTGTCCTTTCGACACTGGCAATTGATTATTTATTGATGCCTCCGCGATATCAATTCTGGATCGATCAACCAGAAAAATTATTGCGGCTAAGTATCTTTTTACTGGTTGCCTTGGTGATTAACCTAATCACTAGCAATCTTCAGTACAGCAGACGGAAGATTCAACAACTCAACCAACAGTTGTCTCAAGAAAATGCCGAGCAACTGCGGATGGCTCTTGACGATCGCAAACAAGCAGAAGAAACTCTGCAACATCAATTTGAGCAACAGCGCTTAGTGATGGAGATCAGCCAGCGTATCCGGCAATCGCTGAATTTACAAGATATCTTGCAAACTACTGTCGATGAAGTGCGGCAATTTCTAGAGTGCGATCGCGTCACTATCTTCCAATTTTATCCAGGTTGGGGTGGAAGGATTGTTATTGAGTCTGTTGCACCGGAATGGATGGCTATTTTACCACTCCAGATTCATGACCCTTGCATTGGTGAAGAGAACGTCGAACCCTTTAAACAAGGCGTAGTCACGGCGAAAGCTGATATTTATACTGCCGGAATTAGTCCCTGTCACGTTGAATTTTTAGAAAGTCTCCAGGTGAGGGCAAATTTGGTTGTTCCCGTTTCTTCAGGAGATGAATTGTGGGGATTATTGGCAGCTCATCAATGTGCGGCTCCTCGTGAGTGGCAATCTTCAGAAATTGCTCTGTTGCAGCAGTTGGGAGCGCAGGTAAGTATTGCTATCCAGCAAGCAGCTTTGTTCAAACAATTACAGACAGAACTAACAGAGCGCAAACAGGCAGAAATTGACCTACAACAACTGAATACCGAACTTGAGCAACGGGTGCAAGAACGCACTGCACAACTGACAGAGACGAATGATCGCCTGCGAAAAACAGTGATAGAGCAGCAACAAACCCAACTCACACTTTTAGAACAGGCGCATAAGCTGGAGCTTCAGGCTATAATCACTCGAAATATGGGGGAAGGCATTTGCTTAGTGAGAATTGATAATGGAGTCATTATCTATGCCAATCCTAAATTTGAGCAGATGTTTGGCTATGACTCTAGTGAACTCAACGGTCAGCACGTTTCGATTGTGAACGGTGTCACCAAATCGATAACTACTGAAGATGTAAATCAAGCCACTCTGTCTATCGTCTTACAAAATACTGAAGCCACCTACGAAGTCCAGAATCTTAAAAAAGACGGTACACCATTTTGGTGTAATGTGACGACTTCTGTTTTCAGGCATCCCGACTATGGTGACGTTCTGGTTGCAGTTCACCAAGATATCACTGAACGCAAAGGCATCGAAGAAGCTTTACGCGACAGCGAAGAAAAATTTCGTCAACTGTCCGAAAACATTCAAGCAGTATTTTGGATCAAAGATACTCGCAATCAGCAAGTTCTATATGTGAGCAATGCATACCAAACCATCTGGCAAAGCAGTTGTGAAAAATTGTATCATAACCATTCAAATTGGTTAGATGCAATTCACCCAGAAGATCGCCAGCGCGTCGAAATTGAATTCATTGAAAAGTTCCGAACAGGGCAATATGATAAAAAATATCGGATTATCCGTCCTGATGGTTCAATCCGTTGGATTCGCGATCGCGCATTTCCGATCAAAAATGAACTAGGCGAGTTAGTTCGGATTGCCGGTATTGCCGAGGATATCACTGAACTAGAACAGATTAATCTGATCAAGAGTGAGTTTATTGGCATTGTTAGTCACGAACTCCGCACTCCCTTAACTGCAATTCGTGCAGCACTGGGCTTACTACAAACTGGTATTTACGACAAAAAACCAGATAAATTCAAGCGGATGATTGAGATTGCAGCCATAGATAGCGATCGCTTAGTGCGTCTTGTCAATGATATTCTCGATTTGGAACGCTTAGAATCTGATCGAGCTGTCTTAGAAAAAACCACCTGCAATGCAGCTGATTTAATTCAACAAGCAGTAGGGGGAGTGCAAGCGATCGCCAATCAGCAAAATATTACCTTTAATATCTACCCTACCAATGCTCAAGTTTGGGCGGCTGCTGATGCCATTGTTCAAACACTCACTAATTTGTTAGGTAATGCGATTAAATTCTCACCTGCCGATTCTACTATTACCCTCAGTGTCCAACAGCAAACAGACTACGTACTATTCCAGATCGCGGATCGAGGACGAGGTATCCCCGCAGACAAGTTAGAAACAATCTTTGGAAGATTTCAGCAAGTAGATGCTTCTGATTCTCGTACCAAAGGTGGCACAGGTTTGGGATTGGCAATTTGTCGTAGTATTATCGATCGGCACGGTGGGCAAATCTGGGCTGAAAGTACTGTTAGTGTTGGCAGCACATTTTTCTTCACTCTGCCATTATCGGGAAACTAGGCAGGGAGCAGGGGAGCAGGGGAGCAGGGG
>CAXUOL010000320.1:0-7515 GCA_964252435.1 uncultured Nostoc sp. | reverse complement strand
CTTAATAGTCATTGTCAGCCACACAAATACCTTTACATTTAATACCGTTCGTAGCAGTACGCTGGCAATGAGAACATAGAATTTTTTCGTTTTCTATTTCTTCATTTATTTTTATACTAGTGCTTTCCTGTAGCTTGTCTTCGTCGGTCTGAAGTTTTACATTCATAAAAATAGAGGAATTTTTCACGGTTTAATATTTCGTCGCTTTTTTCTGGCCATTATTTAAGCAGAGGTTTGCACCGAATCATAAGGCTGGATCAGAATCTCAGCCGGAATACCTAACTCTTGATTTAACTTCCGAATCATTTCCAAGGTCAAGGAGCGTTTATGAGATAGTATCTCAGATACCCTAGCTCGACTGCCAAGACATGATTGTTGAAGTTTTTAATAAAACAACCAGAATAACATCCAAGAAGATAATTGAGGTTTGCAAAAAGCGTTTGAGCAAATACGATACCGATCAACAGGAGTAATGTCATGGATCAAGCGAAGAGAGAACGTTTGGAATCTAAAGGCTGGAAAATTGGTACAGTTTCAGATTTTTTGGAGTTAACACCCGAAGAAACTATCTTTGTTGAAATTAAGCTAGCTCTCAGCCAAAACTTGAAGAAGCGTCGGCAAAAACTGATGACTCAAAGTGAACTCGCTGCTAAGATTAGTTCCAGCCAACCTCGGATTGCTAAAGCTGAAAATGGCGATGCTTCAGTATCAATTGAATTGTTGATTCGGGCAATGTTAGCAACAGGTGCAACTCCTCAAGATATTGGGCAGGTGATTGCTGGTGTGGGGTAAAAACAATTTAATGCTAAACTCTTAAACTTATCTTTGCGTCTTTGCGTGAGATAATTCAAACAGGAAACAAAACAGTTCCCAATTTTTCACGCCCCAAGCGATCGCTCACTTTCCCCCGACAAACAACCCGAACCCCATTAATATAAACAGCTTGCACAATCTCATCTGAACCACGCTTAACCATCCGAGGTTCACCATCTAAAACGGGATCTGATATCTGCACCTGCGGGCTAATTGGCTGATTTAAAGCATTGGGATCGAGTAAAACTATATCCGCTTTCGCACCAACTTTGAGAACTCCCGTATCAAGACGAAACCAACCAGCAGGTTCTCCGGTAACGCGGCAAATTGCAGCTTCAGGTGAAAGAAACTTCGTTGTAACTGCTTGTTTGAGCAAAGACAAAGCTCCATCATAGTAGCCCAGGTTGCGGACGTGAGCGCCAGCATCGGTAAAACCAGGCAAAATATGGGGATGCTGCATCATCGCTAAACGGGGTTTTAGGCGATCGTTTGCTCCTGTCGCCACCCAGCGTAAATCTGTATCGTATTTTTGTAATGCGTGGATAAATAAATCTACTGGTTCTTGTTGCTTTTGACGCGCAATTTGGGCAAAACTTAGCCCTTGCCAACTTGCTTCGGGACAGTGAATAACTTCCATCAAATCTAAGCGACGATGGAATGATTTACGCCGTTTACTGAGCCATTCTTGGCGAAACTGACGACGAAAAGTTTCCGATGCCCATAGTTGTTGCCTTTCTTCTCGTGACTGACAGCCATTGAGTTGTGCGCCTGTGGAAAATTCTTCAAATAAGGGAGTCACAGATCCATCAGAGTAAATGGTGAAAGGTTCGGTTAGGGTTTGAAAGCGCACATTACCATTTAGAAGCCGATTCCAAATAAAAAGTAGGGGGAAAAATATTCGCCATAGGTTGCGATCGTGTACGGCATCTAAAGCTGAGAGGACAGTTAGGCGGAGTGGTTTTTGTCCAATCCCTGAACCCATACGCAGAATATCCACAAAGGAAGCGAGTCGTTGTAAATTGGGTGTGACTTGAAAAACTCGTTGGCTACGCCGACAGAGATTAGCCAACATTGCATATTCTTTAAATTTGGCATGTTGAGAAGGAATTGTGCAGCCTTGCCATTCTCCACTCATCCGATGCCAAGGAAACATATCAATAGAAATGCCAATAAAGCCAGCGTCTAAAGCATCTGTGGCTATGCGCTGCATAAGTTTTAGTTCAAATTTTGTCGGCTGAACGGTTAAGCTGCGTTCTAATCCCATCACATGAGCGCGTAAGGCACTGTGTCCAAACATTGCGGCAACATTGGGGCCAAGGGGTAACTGTTGCAAATGTTGTAAATATTCTGCTGGTGTCTGCCAGGAAACCGACTTTTTCAACCATTTTGCGATCAGCCGATGGGAAAGCGTCTCTACCCTCTGAAAAATATCAGCCAGGATTTGGGGTTGGGCGATCGCAACAGACAAGCTACAGTTACCAATGACCACGCTGGTAACACCATGACGCACTGATTCGCTCAATCCTGGTGCCATTTCTAATTCTAAATCGTAGTGGGTGTGAATATCTATAAATCCAGGTGTCACCCATAACCCAGAAGCATCAACCACTTCACGCGCTGGGGTAGTTAAGGAAGGTGCAAGGGTGACAATGCAGCCATTTTGAATGCCGATATCTCCACGAACAGGTGGAGAGCCTAAGCCATCAAAAATTAACCCGTTTTGAATCAGCAAATCCAACATGATTCTTTGTTGCCTTTTGGTTGTTATTGGATCTGTTTAGGGTAATTATAGGCTGGGAATTTATTGGAAATGACGTAGCCCCTCGTAGAAATTGCTTTCAGAGACTCTTGTTCCAATATTCCAAACCGGTCACAATTACATCTTCTAACCACTGCTTAAAACGCTCTGTTAGATTACCCTCTTCATCAGCATAAGAGAACTGGAATGGAGAATCTGTTAGGGCTTGAATGTCACTAATATTGCGCTCACCATCTTCTGCATTATCTCTGTGGTATGCACACGCTGAACACACAAGCAAGCCACGATACTCATGTCCAAGAACATGAAAAGAAAGCAAAATTGTCGTTGATATTCCTATATTAATAACTAATTGTATCCAGCTATGATAGTTATGATTACGAAGATTAGCAAAGTATCTTAACTGTTTAGCCGTCTCTACAATTTGGTAGCGGTGGTAATATGAACGAGTATCACCAGCAGGTGCACTAATTATAAAAGCATCAGCATCATCCAATAAATTTTGTACGGATAACTTGATTTCATTGGCAACATCTTGTGAGCGATTAGAGGCTATCTCAAATAACTTTGAAGCAAAATATTCAACTTTTCGACTGCGCTCTTGAATAGATGCTGATTGGTTTTGCTTCAGCTTTTCAGCAATGGAAGCAATAATAACCTGAGTACGTCGGGACTCTGATAAGACTTGTTCTGATAAGCCAAGACTGCGGATAAAAGCTTGCTTTTGGCTCTTGGCAAACAGATCAATCAATTTTGACAAATTGCCTTGGTCTGCCTGCTCTAAAGCTGCAATGTAATCTGCACGATCATCACGAGTAAGAACTAGAGGAAACCAACCAGCTTGAATAAAAACTAAGCTGGCAATACATCGAGCAACTCGGCCATTTCCATCTTGAAATGGATGAATCTGTGTAAATCGATGATGCAACCAAGCTGATTCAACTTCAGGAGGAATTTGCTGATTTCGATGTTGATGATGCAATTCAATCAACCTATCCATTTCAGATGCCACTTGTTCTGGTGGGCAGTATTCGTGAATAATGCCATCTGGTCTCATCGGATTGTTAGGTAGACGTTTCCAGTCACCCATTATGAGAGAAACACGAACAATTTCCCCTGTAGATGGAACTAAAGCCTCTGTATATTCTTGGTTCTGGGTTAGAACCTGATGTAACTGCTTTATATAGGAGGTTGATAAATTTCTTTGCCCACCCACAAAATCAAACAGTCCTTCAATCGCAGTTTCCTGATCTCTGATTAAAGAAACTACTTGTTTTACAGGACGATCTGTAGCTCCATGAGGAATCAGAGCTTCGTTAATTCCTTGTTCAATTAAAAGGCGAGTTATTCCTCGATCTATGTTGTATAATCGCTCAATAATTCCAGTTTCAATGGCTATTTCGCGGCGTAGTCTTTCCATGAAGGCTTTAAACTCACCAGATGCGCGAAGCCGCTCTGCTTGCTCATTCCAAACAGTGACTAAAGGCGGTAATTCCGAACTAGCTAAACTTTGCCAACTTGATAATATATCTTCTATCGGTTGCCATGCCATAAGTCATTAATATTTGATAATTAATTTTAAATTTTACCTTATTTATTTTCCTAATCACTGTAATAATTTCCACGACGATGCTCAACTTTTACTCAGTGCGATCGCTAATTCTTCCGATTTTCTTTGCTAAATTTATCCAACACCATATCCCGTATATTGCCTGACATTTTGCGGGTGAAATCCTAAGACAATTTTATCTTTAGGAATTCCAGCAGCTTCTAATTCGTAGGTAACACCATCTTCTGTATCATCACGTTGTACCCAGATTTTGCCATCAATAATGTCAATATGAACTAAGCAACCGTGAATTCTTTTAGCACCGTCCCAACCAATAGTTATCAGCAAATAGCTGCGTCGTGATAGATATCTTTTGCAGGCATCTTAAATGTTATTTTATAAAGAAGGGGAAGGGGGAAAGGTAAAAACCTCGCCCGTAAGTGGCGCGAAATAATCCAAATTTTATGAGGAAGGTAAAAACCGTACTTCGTCCCGCTGCGCTAACGCCCCTTGTGGCACGACAATCATCATCCCTTTCCCCTTTCCCCTTTAACATGAGTCCCTTTTATTGTTTGCCAGAATTACTGTCAGTATTTTGACCACGATGCTCAGTTTTCACCCAACGCGATCGCTCCTTTTGCACACACATTTTTAAAGTTGTTACAATCATCACAGGAATCCAATGAATCATGTAGAATGACCCTTGAATTGTTGCCCAAACCAAAGACCATCCTCGTAAACTTTGAAATTGGTAAATTCCAGCAATAAACGCAATTGTCAGAATGATGCTGAGTAGTGTTTGGAGGGGGAACAGAACTGGATGATGGCTATAAAATATTGTCCACAATAAATCGGGAATTAGCCCAATTGGCAGCAGAAATTGCAATATAAAAAACAATAGTAAATCAATTTCTTTCGCCCAACCTAAAGTAAGGATTTGCGGAAAATAATCTAGATAACGCTGATAGCCACCTTCAGCCCAACGACAGCGTTGATACCAAAGTTTTTCCCAAGTAGTTACACCTTCTTCTTGAATTGATGGAACTGTAACAAAGTCAATTTCTGCACCTGCTAAATAGAGTTTGAAACAAAGATCCAAATCATCGGTGACAGTGTTCTCATTCCAACCTTGACACTTTTCTAACAATTCCCGACGAACTAACATCCCATTACCGCGCAGTTCAGACATTCCACCTATAGCAATGCGATGGGTTTGCAGAAAGCTATCACAGTTCATTTCCATCTGCTGGCAATGGGTTAAGAAATTGGTATTCGCATTATAAATTGCTTTTCGCACTTGCACTGCACCGATCGTTTGCTTCTGAAACAGAGGTACTGTTTGCCGAAGAAAATTGGCTCTTAACTGAGCATCTGCATCACAGACTAGAATAATCTCCCCTTGGGTAAACGGAAACACCGCATTCAATGCGCCTGATTTACCACCTTTTGATTCCCGTCGATGAACTTGTAAAGCTGGAAATTGAGTTTGTAATTCTTTCAAAACCTGGGGGGTTTCATCGGTACTACCGTCATCAACAACCCAGATATCTAGCGAATCGCTGGGATAATTCAATTGGCATAAGCTGTAAATTAGATTAGCCAAGACTGAACTTTCATTTTTAGCCGGAACTAAAATCGAGACTGGCGGTAAATAAATTTCACTCTCCATCAGCGCCGCCGCTGGTTTTGCTAGCAGCATCCGTAACGTTTGCCCAGCCAGGATTGCTGTTAATCCCAGCATCAACCATTGTGTTGCTGGTAGCCAGTGCAGCAAACTCACGCCACCCCAGACTAATAAAACTACTATGGTTGCTTTCAGACGGCGATGAAAGCTAATATTTTTACTGGGCTGATAGGTGCTTCTTCCCACTTTATTTGCTATATCCTTTCGGTTCGTGGCTTAGTCCTGCGACGTAATAATAGCATCGTCACTGCTCCCAGAAGGAAACCGCCCACACCTGCTGCAACTGCTAGAATTCGCCCCAATTGTTGAGCAGCATTCAACACCGGGTTATTCAGCAGATTGGAAGAGAAATGCAGCGATTGAATTGTCCATTTATCTTGAAGTTTTTGCAGCACTGCTGTCCATCGCAATGCCATATCAGCCGTTTTACCATCTTTGAAAGAGAAAGATGCGATCGCTTCTCCAGAGGCAACATCTATTTATTTATCGAGTTATATCATGTCCGGCTAATTAGTTATAATTATCTTTCTCTATGCAGAAAGCCTAAAAACCCTCCCCTCTGCTCCTGGAGCGGTCTTAATGATAAGTCTTTAACCGGACATGATATTAGGAGGCTGAGAAATCTAAACTTTGCCAAAAAGAGATCAGCAATTCATTCAAAACAGCCATATCAATTAAAAATGCGTCGTGTCCGTGGGTTGACTTCAGCCACGCCAGTTGAGCATTAGGGATTAAATTTGCCAATTCTTGTTGTTCTACTGGAGGATAAAGGATGTCAGAATCAATTGCGACAACTAAAGTCGGTTGCTGGATGCTTTGCAGAATAGATTCATAATCTGATAAATCAGGACTGGTGCGATCGCGTACAATATCGTGGCGATCCATTGCGTGGGTAAGGGTGATGTAAGTGTTGGCATCAAATCGTTCTGTTAGCTTTTGACCCTGATGCTGTAAGTAACTGGCTATAGTAAACTGCTCAGATGCATCATACTCGCGTCCAAAGCGGATTGTAAAACTATCCCAAGAACGGTAAGTAGACATCGCCATCATCCGCGCTACTGCTAGTCCTTGGTTTGGGGGCGCATCCAGAGTGTAGTTCCCTCCTTGCCAGTTTGGATCGGCATAAATTGCCTGTCTTTGAGCTTCACTCAATCCAATACACCAAGCTGAATGTCTGCCAGAAACAGCAATGGGTGCAATACTTTTCACCTTTTCTGGATATAACAACGCCCACTCCAGTGCTTGCATTCCACCGAGCGAGCCACCAATTACTAACCGCAGAGATTGAACACCCAGGTATTCTAATAGTACAGCTTGCAGGTGAACCATATCTCGGATTGTAATCTTAGGGAAGGATACGCCATAATGGTTTCCCGTTATGGGGTTGATAGTAGTTGGCCCAGTTGTGCCGTAACAACTTCCCAAAATGTTGCTGCATACAATAAAGTCGCTTTCTGGATTGAAGGCTTTCCCTAAACCAAACAAAGGTTCCCACCAATCATCAGCGTCAGCCGAACCAGTTAAAGCATGACAAATCAGTACCCCATTATCGCCTTGAGCATTTAACTGTCCCCAGGTACGATAAGCAACCTGAACCCCAATTAATACTTCGTCGCCTTCAAGTTGAAATGGTACTGTCATCTGGTAAAACTGGGTTTGCGGTGAGATGAAGTCTGAGTAGATCATATCTGGGAGTGGGGAGTGGGGAGT
>CAXUOL010000319.1:0-7533 GCA_964252435.1 uncultured Nostoc sp. | reverse complement strand
ACTGGCAGAGGCAATGGTTTGACCGTCGGGGCTAAATGCCACGCCCCAAACCGTATCGCTATGACCTTCTAGCCGATTACGTTCCTTGATTCCATAAAGCACCTGCTGGAGTGTGGCTACTGCCAAAATGCGGGTATCTGGTTCTACATTTTTATTTGATGTTTTCAGTCGCTTTCCTACCTTCAAGCCTGCTACTAAAGCATCAAGTTCTAAATTTGATGCCATCAGTTTCTGTGACTTTAAGCTATCGGCAAAAATTTCGGCATTTATTCGGCGTTTATCTGCATCTGCTTTGGCGACAGTTGCTCGCTGTTCTTGTTTTTGAGCAATATTTCGCTGTCTTTCGGCTTCTGCTTGTCTGTCCTTGGCTACTTGTTCAGCCGCTTTGGTTTTACCAAGTGCAATTGCTAACTTTTTTCCCCTTTCTTCAGCTAATTGTTGTGCCGACTTTGCTTGCTCCTCTCCTTTTTTAGCTCTTTCACTCTCCTCATTGGCGATGTGCTTTTGCTTTTCTGCCTCGCGGCTTTGTTCCTCTGCTTTTTTCTGCTGTGTTCGCGCATTTTTAGCCTGACGCTTTGCCTCATTGCGTTGATTTTCTGCTTCTAGACGCTGTTGTTCTTCTCTATCGCGGGCATCTTGGACAATCAGACGTTGGTCATTTACATACACAGCCACTCCCGTCATTAAAACCGAAAATACTACCAACACAACGACGTAAGGCAGTGCAGGTTTAAGCTGTTCCCACCTATCCCGCAAGTTAAACGGCAAATGTTTATTAATCCACTTGTAATCGAACACCTGCCGATAGATTTCATTCCGCACCCGCAAAACATTATTTTCCCGCCGTACCACCCCCGATAGCTTCAAGTGAGATTTAGCTAAAGACTGTTCCTCATCCACAACCACCCGCTTACCCCAGCGAATCTCGCGGTAAATAGTCAAAACCTCGGGGTCTGGTGAGCGTTTAGTCAGCATATCGCGGACAAACTGCAAGTTATTGTCTTGCTCACTCATCGCGCCAAAAAATGTGCTGTTAACTATCTTGTCTACATCGGCTGCGGATAAAACTTGATCCCCCCTAGCCCCCCTTAAAAAGGGAGGAACCCTCTTGCCCCCCTTTTGAAGGGGGGTTGGGGGGATCGAACCAACCAAAGCACCACAAAGACGCTGCGTTAAATAAGGATGTCCCGCCGTCCATTTCAACACCCAGCGTAATATCTGGTTGGCTTCATTGCTGGGTAATCCCAATCCCTCAGCCAAGGGTAAGGCTTCCTCAAAGGTAAAATCAGTTAAATCGACACGCTGTCCAATATTAAACGGCGTGCGCTTGGCATCACTAATTAAATCGCCGGGAGTCGCTACCCCCATTAAGACAAAAGAAAGCCGCCCAAATTCGGGATTAGTAGCACGGGCAACATAAAGATAACGAATTGCGATAAAAAAATCATCGGTAAAATCCAGGCTGAGGGTAGAGTCAATTTCATCGACAAAAATCACCACTTGCCCATCAACCTCAGCTAGCAAAACTCTCTCAAAAAACTGTGTTAGCCGTTGCGATACTCCCAGATGCTGGTGTTCTTGCCACCAACTCACCACATCGGTATCAAACATCAGTTGGTCATCTAGCTTAACCAAAAAGCCAAAATACCACTGTTCGGCTGTGACATTTGCCCCCAATTCTTGAAGGTCAACAATTACTGAGCGAATTCCCTCGTCCGTTAGTGTTTGCGCCGTGCGTACCATCAGGCTAGACTTACCCATTTGGCGCGGCGTGAGGACATAAGCAAAAGTTGCTGACCGACATAAACCGAGCAATTCTTCATCGGCTTGACGGGGAATGTAAATGCCACCGCCAGCTTGCACAGTCCCGCCCACGGTGTAAATGGTTGGATTAACCACGCAGATGCTCCCGGAAATAATCGGTGTAAAGTTGACAACGGGGAAACACTACACGCCCTTCCCGGCGCACTAAACCTGCACCCCGCAAACGGAAAAAGATGCGCTCATCTTCACAGGTGTTCTGGCGAATTACTTGGAACATACCCTGAACTAACTCTTGTTTGTTATGCAGCCGGAAGAGGTGGTTACGTAGATGATTGCCAAAGGGGCCATTATCTGCGATCGCACTGGCAAATAATTCGGTAGGATAGAGGCGATCGCTAGCAACTAAGTAGAGTGCAAGGCGTACTAAATAAGGATGTCCACCTAGCAATGCCATTAATTGCTTTTCTTCGCTAGCCTTGAAAGGTGAACCATGACGGCGGTTTAAATCAGCAACCTGTGCTGCTGTAAAATCTTCTAAATCAATTACTAGTCCAACATTAAAGGGAGATTGGTTGAGATTATCAATTAGCTGGTAGGGTTCGGTGGAAGTCACCAGTGCTAAATCCAGTTGCTTCCAGATGGGAGTGGTAGCGCGGCTGTTGTGCCAACTTCGCAGCATTCCAAAGAAATCAGAGCGAAAATCAGTATCAAAAACCCTTTCAACTTCATCCATCGCTAAGACAATGGGATTGCCGAACTCTTTGAGCAAATAGCGCCCGACGTAGCGAGTGCAACGCTGACTATTGCCCAAAGGCATATTCCAATACTCATCAACTTTGTCAGTCATTTCCAATTCATCGGTTAACCAAGTACAGAACTGGCGAAAGAAAAGGTCAGCATTAGTTAAGGCGGCTTTATCAAACAATTGGAAATCCAGCAAAGCAACCCGCTTAAGAGCATTCACAGCAGTATTAATTGTGCGGATTAACAACGAACTTTTGCCCATTTGTCGGGGGCCTTTAATTGTAATTGTCACACCCTGCCGCTCAATAGTCTGCAAGGCGAGTGCATCAGATGAGCGTTCCACGTAAAAATCAGATTGCGATTCCATTGTCCCTTCCGGCATTTCCAGGGAGACTGGCTGTGCTGAAGGAAAGGGACGAGGTAGGAGTGACGGCTCACTTATTTGAAGTAAATCTGCTTTCGATTTTTCTTCACTGATAGCCAATGCACCGCCAGAGACGGCTTGCAACAACTCTGCAATCAGGCGCGGCGTATCTTCTGCATCTTTCCAGAACGCCCAGTTAATCCCATTTAAGTAAGCACTCAAGGGATACAAGAACGGTTCTTGATACGCCAGACGCACCGGGAGAATTATCGGGCGTCCTGACTGTGATTTTGCCAAGTGGTGTGCTGTCTCTATTTCTGCCACCACCATCTCGCTGCTGGTTGACAAGGCTGAAAGCAAAGTAATCAAAAAATCAGCTTGGCGGATTTCTGCTTCAATCCGTTCAGCCCAGTGTGTACCAACGGACATGGTTTGGTCGATAAAGACTTTGTGCTGCTGCGATAGCGCCTGGAAGACTTGCAGCGCTACTGGTTCATCGGGGCTAGCATTACGCTTGTAGCTGATGAAGATGCGTTTAGCCTTTGAGTTTAACATTACTATTAACCTTGTCTTCCTTCAGCTTTTTGAGTAGAAAAGCTTGTCTAGTTGCGAGTCAATCTTGTACAGAAGTTGGGTAATTCTGTGCTTCGTCATTTAAGGGCATTTTTTCCCTATTTTAAGGATTAGCTGAACAAATTAGAATTTTATTCACAGCGCTATCAATTAGTTACACTCTACTACAGCGCAGTTGCAGGTAATTACCGACAGCACAAAAAGCTCATTAACGGAGCTAAAAGACTCATTAACGGAGCTAAAAGACTCATTAACGGAGTTCAAAGACTCATTAACGGAGTTCAAAGACTCATTAACGGAGCTAAAAGACTCATTAATGGAGTTCAAAGACTCATTAACGGAGTTCAAAGACTCATTAACGGAGTTCAAAGACTCATTAGAGATATAAAAAATAATGTAGAGACGTAGCAGTGCTACGTCTCTACAAGGGTTCTGGATAACGCATATTTAATTTCTAGAGATATTTATTAATAGAATTCAAGGAAATTAAACCTCATCTCAAACCAAAACAAAGCCTGTCTACGCAGGCTTTGTTTTGGTAGCACCAGACTATAGGTCTGTGGGCGCTTTCAAATTTTTGCAACACATTGAATAACTAATTTCAATCAACGTCTCTGACTGTCCTCTTCGCTGCGTTGCCTGCATCTTCAGCTGTGCGCTTAACATTTTTACCAGCATCTTCAGCTCCACGCTGAACATTTGTTGTCACGTCTTCGGCAGCATTCTGGGTATTACCCTTGATATTTTCAATTCCTCGCTGAGTCCCCTTTACAAGACCTTTCCGAACTTCTTCAGCTGAACTGCCGATATCTTCACCCAAGTTCTTCACTCTTTCACCAAGGGGTGTACCTTGTTTGAAATTTTCACCATATTGCCCTGGGCTGTCAGCTCCTTTCTGGTCAATATTCTTTTGAGCATTTTTCACTAACGCCTTAGCTCTGTCATTAGCTGCCTTTTCATCTAGCGCTCTGGGATCTACATCACTAAAGTTATTTATCCCACCAGTAGGAGAATTCAGAGGAGAATCCTTTGTAGAATCGTATCGCTCGATATTAGGTGCTTGAGAACCAGGCTGTGGTGGCTGTGATGCCACTCCCGGAGCACCACAAGCTTGTGTCAGAAATAAGAATATTCCTGCTAAAAAAACAGTTAAAACTTTCAAAGGACGAATGTTTCTCAGCCAAGTCATTGCTTTTTTCATAGTTCTAACTCCTTGCATTTTTGTGACTAGTTAAACTTCAACCAAGATAGCATTTGGAATTAATTTTGTATCCCAAGCATTCAGTAAAGAATAATAACTTTTATTAATAGTATGAATAAATAAATAAGTTTTGCCTCTAGCGCAAGTCACATTTTAACTAGCACAAAAGGAATAATTTTATCTAACTCTAGGGAGATATAAACTAAAATAATATGGTTGTCGTCAAAAGAGCTACATCAACCTGTTTAATACTTTCAAAGCTTTGGATATATAGCTAATGTCCCATAATATTTGAGGTATTTAGCCTTTGTTGCTCTACCGTTAAAAGACTAAATTCATGAAGCAATTTTTACGCTGGATAATTTTGGGGGGAACGCTGTTTTTTTTAGGAAAAGCTCTGAAGGATAATTGGATTGAGGTGACTGCTATCCGCATTGATGGGGTAGGATGGGCAATTATGGCGATCGCTACAGGGGTAACTTTACTAGCTCATACTTGGGCAGGCTGGATCTGGACTTGGATTCTGCAAGAGTTAAATCAACCTGTATCATCTCCCCAATTCATCCAAGTTTACCTAAAAACGAACATCGCAAAATATTTACCAGGTAATATCTGGCATCACTACGGGCGAATTGTCGCCGCTAAAAATGCCAATATTCCTACTGGTGCAGCCACCTTAAGCGTTTTGCTAGAACCCGTACTCATGCTAGCGGCTGCTTTAATCATCATTGTCTTATGCAGTAGCCAATTTGCAGCAGCTAATACTACCCTTGTTATCCAAATACTACAATTCTTGAGTTTAGCTGTAGTCCTTGGTGCGATTCATCCCTGGTTTTTGAACCCCGTTATTCGTTTTTTGTATAAATTAAAAGCAAAAAAGTCTGCTGCTACCACTCAATCAACTGTTCCCTTCAGTCTTAAAAGCTACCCTTTACGTCCTTTGTTAGGAGAAGTAGGCTTTATGGGACTACGCGCCACTGGGTTTATATTAACTATGTTTGCCTTGGGTTCGTTGAATGCGAATCAAATTCCTTTGTTATTAGGGGCTTTTAGTTGCGCTTGGTTGTTGGGATTTGTTATACCGGGTGCGCCTGGTGGGTTAGGTGTATTTGAAGCGACTGCGTATGAACTTTTACGACACCACTTTCCAGCTGCCTTAGTATTTAGTGCGATCGCTCTATATCGCCTCATTAGTATTCTAGCTGAAACTGTAGGTGCTGCCCTAGCTTGCTTAGATGAACGCCTTGCAAAATCATGAATCAGGCAAAACTCATTTTTATCTATCTACTTTCATCTGTGAAAACACACGATAGCTATCCAGATTTAATTGCTGATTACTGCTTTGTTGTTCTTCTTCCATCTTAATCAAGTTATATTCTACATTTTCTGCATAAATGGCGAAGGTGATATTAAAAATCTCGATAAAATTTATCACTCCTTTACATTCCTCTTCCGAATATTTTTCGTAAAAACGAATTAAATGAGCAATCCGAGTTTCTAAATGTCTCCGGGAATTTCTACAAATCAAAATAATCTTTAATAAGATAATTACCAAGGTTAGAGCATGACCTTGGTTAATTAATAAGATAAATAATTGCGAAGGCTCTTTAGCATTTTCTGTTGTAAAGTAATCAATCACTCGATTACAAGTTCTCAAGAAAAATTCTTTAGTAATAATTTTTTGATTATAATCTGTCTTCCATAAGGATAAACTATATGCAAACTGCTGCCGCCAAGTCTCGACTGATTCTTGATTTTCTACAGAAAAAAATAGATATGTTTCTAGGTTAATTTTAAATTCTTTCAGAGTTTGATTTTCAGTTTGCTTAAGAAATATATGGGCAATATTATCATGACTAAATACGCCTTTCTTTAAGACAATTGCTTTTATTAAGCGCAGAGCTTGGTCTCCCAAAATACTGGGATTTTTATAGCGTGTTGTGCTTGAGACGGCAGATTGAGAACGAGCAATATACATTGCTAGTTCAAACTTAAATTTGTCTTTTATCTGTTTAGAAAGCCTTCTAGCAGCCTCTTGTTGCTCTTTTGGGTTCTTATTATTAACAGATTGATCGATCAATAAATAGGAAGTGTAGCGATTAGCCCAATGACCTTTAGATGATTCTTCATATTTAGTAGCAAATAATTTTAGATCCTTGTAATCTTTGCTATTAGCAAAATTTTCTAACCAGATTTTACAAGTTTTTACTACTGGAGGATTATTATCCTTAATTTTCAGATTTTCATTAACAAATAAATTAACTAAGTCTTGGATATATTTGTCTTTTCGGTTAGTTTTCCAATTATTAACTATGATGTAGCAACACCGCTTAAGTGTATTGTATAATTCCTCATCATTATTATCATCTAAAAAAACACTATATATTCCAGGTATATAATCGGAATATTCGGAATCAAGTCCGTCTATAAATAAACCTTTGAATTCTCGTAAAACATCCTCTGGTGGCAATTTATTGACAATTTCCACAAAGAACCTATAAACTCCCTCTTGGGCAGTTTGCACATCTAATTGTCTAGAGTTAGACGTAACACAATGGGGATTTTCCTGACTAATTGATAAACGATTAGTGGTCATTTCAGTTATCAGGACAAAAAGGCTTCCTGTTCATATTATTATCAGCTTAACCTTGGTGAACAGAAGCATCAATCTATTCTTCAGAAATTCAGTCATCTTTTTACACAAATTTGATTAACTAGGGCTATAAATAAAGTATTAAAGACAAATTGTTTAATCCTTCATCAAATAGTTCAGTGAAATTACTTATACCGTTTCTTTGTGAAGCTGCGCCAAATCTCTTTCTTAATTTCTTATTTCTTCTCTTCTCTACGAGAGGCTGCGCCAACGAGACGCTTCGCGTTGGCGAAG
>CAXUOL010000318.1:0-7543 GCA_964252435.1 uncultured Nostoc sp. | reverse complement strand
CCCCTGCTCCTCTGCTCCTCTGCTCCTCTGCTCCCCTGCTCCCCTGCTCTCTCCTCCTCTGCTCCAATTGTGCAATGGAAACTTCTATCCTCAAATCACCGTCCCGTGTGATTGTAGAATAATCATTTGTTTATAATTTCTACCAGCATTCAGAATGTTACTTAATTTCTAGTCTCCCTTGGCTTGTGAGCCTTTATCTAAATATTTTTCAGATAATTGGGGAGTAACACCCATAAATTTTGCTAGATCGTTTGACAGTAATGGGAATTATTTACTCAGTGCATCGATGGCAACAAAGAACAAACACTTATCAGTAAACAGCTATCAATTATCAGTTTTCTAGCTTTATTGGGAGTCAGAGTTTTCTACCTGTAAAGGTGGAAGGTTTCGCATGAGGATTTAAACTGAATTTGAAACCTGATAAATGATTTAAGTGTGTCTAAATACCAGCTTAAAAATCAAACAAGGGGTTCAGAGGTCAAGTTTAGGTAGTGATGGTGTGATGATGATTTACCAATGAGTTGAGATATTGACGGCTCCCATGAATGTGAATTAGGAGAAAGGACTGTGAAATTACACTGGTTACTACCCAGCACTATTGGAACTATCTTCATGCTATCGTCGCCAGCAATGGCTGCGAGACTTGAATCTTGGCGCTTTGATGCCAATCAAAACAGGCTGGAAATTAATACTGTGGGAGCAGTTCAACCCCAAGCACAACTAATTTTCAACCCGACTCGGTTGGTCATTGATTTGCCAGGAACTACATTTGGTCGTCCGCAGCTAACCCAACAGGTGGGTGGTGGAATTCGCTCAATCCGTGTTGGACAGTTTGATGTAGATACAACACGCATAGTTGTCGAACTGACTCCTGGTTACACTTTAGACCCTAAACGAGTGCAATTTGTTGGTACAACTGGCGATCGCTGGACGGTGCAATTACCTAAGCCAGCAGTCGAAAAAGTAGCTGATTCTCCTAGAAGTGCTTACAGTGTAGTTACTCCAGACTCTCAACCTCAACCTAATATTTCAAGAGTTGCCACTACTACACGAGGGACGACTCAAATTGAGAGCTTACAAGTAACAGGCGATGGGTTGTTCATTCGTACCAGTGGTGGTAATCCTCCGATTCAGGTAATTCGCAGCCGCGATCGCGCTACCATCTTCGTAGATATCTCTGGTGCATCTTTATCACCACGTCTGACGCAGCAGAGGAATATACCCGTTAACAAACATGGTATTAGCCGCGTCGAATTTACCTCATTACAAACCCAACCTCCTGGTGTTCGCCTAACTTTGCGGGTAGATAAAAATAGCCCCGATTGGCGAGCAACTAATAGTAACGATGGTGGTTTGATAGTTTTACCTAGTCGCGTTGTCAGATTGCCTAGAAGTAATAATTCCGACAATCAGTCAGAAGCCGCTTCCTTTCCCAGTAGAGCATCTGTCAATAACTCGCCAGCAACAATTGAGTCTGTGCAACTTGCCGATAATGGCAAACAACTGCTAATTAGAGCCAACCAACCTTTATCTGCTACGGGAACCTGGGATAGATCCTCAGGTATCTTCCGCGTCACAATTACCAATGCCAAGTTAGCCACTAGAGTTACAGGGCCTACTTTTGCTCCCAATAGCCCCATTCTTCGGGTACGTCTGCAACCTCAAGCATCTAATACAGTGGTTGTTTTAATTCAACCAGCAGGCGGAGTGCAACTTGGGCAACCCCAGCAAATCAGCGACCAGCTTTTGGCTCTAACAATACAAGGTTCTCGGCGAATTGTCTCCCTCCCCGGAAGACCACCCTTTGCTTTACCTGGGCTACCACCGCCAAACCGTGGGCCATTCCCAGACCCAAACAATCCAAATCCTCAACCTATAATACAACCACAGCGCCGAGCTACCAATGGGCGAGTGGTAGTGATTATTGACCCCGGACATGGTGGTAAAGACTCAGGAGCGCTTGGCATTGGGGGGGCGCGCGAAAAAGATGTTATCTTGCCTATTGGTAAAAGGCTGGGTGAGATTTTGCAGCAACATGGTGTACAAGTGATTCTGACGCGGGATTCTGACTATTTTGTTACTCTTCCGGGACGGGTGCAATTAGCAGAGCGAGCTAATGCTGATGTGTTTGTGAGCATTCACGCTAATTCCGCAGGTGCGAGTCGTCCCGATGTTAATGGTTTGGAAGTTTATTATTATGACAGCGGACTGAATCTAGCTCGTATTGTCCGTAGTAGCATTCTTCAAAGTATTAGTACTCTCAAAGACAGGGGAGTGCGGCGAGCCAGATTTTATGTTCTCAGAAAAAGTTCTATGCCCTCCATTCTCGTGGAAACGGGTTATATGACTGGTCGACAGGATATGGCTAGGCTCAGAACCTCAGCTTACCAAAATCAAATGGCAGAAGCGATCGCTCGTGGCGTTCTTCAGTATCTAAAGAGAAGATAAGTAATTTAGTCTAAATTTTTAAATTGTTGAGTAAGTACATCTAATCTTTACCATTTTTATCCAATTTAGTAGTAAAACAATTTAAGTATTCTTGCGGCGGAATAGGAGTAGCTTCTTTGTTATTGTCATTTGATACTTTGCAAGTCAACAAATTTTGGATTTTAGGCTTTCCTGCGGAACGCTACGCGTAACTTGCTTCCCCGGAAGGGTACGGCTACGCTCAGTCGAACGATTTTGGATTTTGGATTTGTATCACCTACAACAGGTGTTAATGTAGCAGGACACTAGTCTGGCAGAAAACTAAAATCGGGAATCTAAAATTTAAAATTTGCAGTCAAATCTATATAGGCTAATGACATGGCAAAATCAGAGGAGCGTGCTATATTTTACGCCATTAGCTGTGTCTTAAATAACAGCGCAAAACTCAAGTGTGCGCGGTGACGGTGTGAGGATTAGCCAATATGTTGAGATGTTGACGGCTCCCATAAATGTGAATCAGGAGAAAAGACTGTGAAATTACGCTGGTTACTATCCAGTACTATTGGAACCATCTTCATGCTATCGTCGCCGGCAATGGCCGCGAGACTTGAATCTTGGCGTTTTGATGCTAATCAAAACAGGCTGGAATTTAATACTCAAGGGGATGTTCAACCTCAAGCACAATTAATTTTTAACCCGACTCGTCTAGTAATTGATTTACCAGGAACCTCATTTGGTCGTCCGCAGCTAACTCAACAAGTGGGCGGTGCAATTCGTTCAATCCGTGTTGGGCAGTTCGACGAACAAACAACGCGCATAGTTGTTGAACTGACTCCTGGTTATAGTTTAGACCCCAAACGAGTGCGATTTGTGGGTACAACTGGCAATCACTGGACAGTGCAATTACCTATACCAGAAGCCGACAATGTACCCGCAAGAAACACTGCGGGGCAACCAGAACAAGCTATAGCCACTGATACTTCACCCAGAACATCTACACCAACATTCCCCCCAAGGAATATTTACAATGTGGTGACAAGCGGCTCTGCAAATCCACTTAACAACAGAATGGCTGTCGCCAAGGTTACTCAAATTGAGAAATTACAAGTCACAGGTGATGGTTTTTTCATTGTTACAAGTGGTGGTAATCCTCGGATTCAGGTAAATCGTAGCAACGATCAAAAGGCAATTAACATCGACATTGCTGGTGCAACTCTATCACCAAGTTTAGAGCAGCGAGATTTATCGATTAATCGCTATGGTGTCAGCCGTATCCAGTTCACCCAGTTGCAAACCAGCCCATCTGTTGTTCGCCTGACTTTACAAGTAGATGAAAATAGTCCAAATTGGCGAGCAACCACTAGCAGTATTGGTGGTTTTGTGGTTCTACCCAGTCGTGGAGTTGCCCAGCTACCTGGAAGTAACAGTCCACGTCCCATAACACCAAGTAACACAACTGCTAGCATTCAGTCTGTGCAACTAGCTAATAATGGCACACAACTACTGATTCGAGCCGACCAAACTTTATCTGCTACAGGAGGTTGGGATAGAACCTCTGGTCTGTTCCGCATCACTATCAACAATGCTAAGTTAGCTCCCAAAGTCACAGGCCCGACTTTCAATCCTAATAGCCCGGTTCTGCGAGTCCGCCTGCAACCACAAGAATCCAACACTGTCACCGTCTTAGTTCAACCAGCAGCCGGAGTACAAATTGGGGAACTCAACCAGGTTGGCGACCAGCTTTTAGCTTTAGAATTACGACGCTCTACTAGCAGCATTACACCGCCCATTGCTTTACCTCCCCTGCCATCGCCAGACCAAGGTCAATTACCAAATCCCATAGATAATCCCCGTCCAATCTCCCAGCCACAGCCACGCCCCTCAGTTCCCAGAGGGAAATTGCTAGTAGTTATTGACCCAGGACATGGTGGAAAAGACTCAGGTGCCCCTGGTCTAGGGGGACTTTTAGAAAAGAATGTAATTCTGCCTATTGGCAAAAGAGTAGGAGCAATTTTAGAGCAAAATGGCGTACAAGCGGTGCTAACGCGGGATGCCGACTTTTTCGTAGAACTTCAGGGACGGGTAGATATTGCCAAGCGGGTTAATGCGACTTTGTTTGTCAGCATTCACGCTAATTCTGTTGATAATCGCCCTGATGTCAATGGGTTAGAAGTATATTATTACGATAGTGGTTACAATCTGGCTGAAGTAGTTCGTAAAACCATTCTCCAGGACATCGGTACTATTAAAGACCGGGGAACCCGCAAAGCCAGATTCTACGTTTTGAGAAAAAGCTCCATGCCTTCGATTTTGGTAGAAACAGGCTATATGACTGGTTACGAGGATAATCCCAGATTGGGAACACCAGAATATCAAAATCGGATGGCAGAAGCGATCGCTCGTGGCATCCTAAAATACTTACAGCAGAGGTAGATTAACAGTAATTAATATGCTTACATTCGCTCACAGATGATAATATATTTAGGTGAGCTTTATCCCGTTAAGAAAAGCGGTTGAAGCAACGGGATTACACCCCAACACCTTAAGGAAGTATGCAGACGATGGAACAATTAGGTCTATTCGGAACGCAGCAGGTCAACGACTCTTTGACGTTGACAGCTTCCTCAAATCAAGAAAACCATCAAAAGAATACGAACTCTGTTACTGTCGAGTGTCCAGCAGCAAGCAGCGAGACGATTTGGATCGACAAGTCGCCTATATGCACTCCTTGTTTCCAAAAGCCGAAATCATCAAAGATATTGGTTCAGGACTCAACTTTAAGAGAAAAGGATTGCAAACCATATTGGAGCGACTTATGCGCGGTGATCAGTTCACGCTTATTGTTGCCTGTCGTGACCGACTCTGCCGATTTGGATTTGAGCTATTTGAATACATGGTCAAACTCAACGGTGGAAAAATCCTGGTTCTCGACAACACTGTTCACTGCCCAGAGTCAGAACTTACAACCGATCTTCTCTCTATCATCCATGTCTTCTCTTGTAGAATGCATGGACTCAGGAAGTATGGTAAAAAGATCAAGGAAGATCCGGATTTGTCTAAAACCGAATCAAAAAGCAATTCTTAAACAATGGTTTGGTGTATCTCGGTATGTCTACAACCAGACAATTGCTTATCTGAAACAACCTGAAATAAAGGCTAACTGGAAGGCAATTAAAACTGAAATATTGAATACATTGCCAGAGTTTTGCAAGACAGTACCTTATCAAATTAAGTCGATAGCGATTAAGGATGCTTGTAAAGCGGTTAGCAATGCCAAGAAGAAATATAAAGAGCTTGGTGGTATAAGTAAGATGAGATTTCGGAGTCGCAAAGACCCCATTCAATCTTGTTACATTCCTAAGTCTGCTGTTAGTGACAAAGGAATTTACCACACAATTTTGGGTGAGTTGTTATTCAAAGAGAACTTACCTAAAAGTTTTGGGGACTGTCGATTAGTGTTTGCTTATGGCGACTATTATTTGACTGTCCCTGAAGACGCGCCACGACTCGAAACCGATAACCAAGGCAGAGTCGTGGCGTTAGATCCTGGTGTTCGCACGTTTCAAACGTTCTTTTGTGAAAATAGTTTTGGCTGGATTGGAGAACAAGCTAACATCAAAATTCAAAAGCTTTGTTTTAGGCTTGACGCACTTATCTCCAAGTTGTCCAAGGCTAAATGTGGACAAAAGAAGCGAATGAGACTTGCAGCAAGTCGCTTACGGGGAAAAATTAAAAACTTAGTAGACGAATTGCATAAAAAGACTGCAAGATTTTTGGTAAACAATTTTGACGTGATTTTGCTGCCAACTTTTGAAACATCTCAGATGTCAAAGAAGGCGAAGCGGCGAATTAGGTCAAAATCAGCGCGTCAAATGTTGACACTATCTCACTACCGTTTTAAGCAATTTCTTAAACATAAAGCTTTTGAAACTAACAAAGCGGTGATGGATGTCAATGAAGCATACACATCAAAAACAGTTAGCTGGACTGGTGAAATTGTATCTAATTTAGGTGGTGCTAAAGTCATCAAATCCAAACTAACTGGGCAGTCGATGAATCGGGATCTTAACGGGGCGCGAGGGATTTTCCTTCGCGCAGTGGTTGATACGCCCTTGAAAAAGTGTATTTGTTAATGAATGTTAGCAAAAAAGTATCGGTAATATAGTACAAATTACTAATTAAAGAGGTGGTATTTAAACTTCTTTGACGCGCAGAATTTAGTGGTCAAATTGGAGATTGTCTGCTAAATTCTGTATTTTAAATCCCAAAACCTAAATATATATCTGCCTGTGTATTCATCTTCCATTTTTGAAGGAAATCTTGACGATTTTTCCGAGCGAGAACCCCAACGTGCCCCAATTGGCATCTTTGATAGTGGTGTGGGTGGGCTGACAGTACTGCGACAAATATATCGACAACTCCCCAATGAATCAATTGTTTACTTTGGGGATACAGCTAGACTTCCTTACGGAATTCGTTCACAAGCAGAAATTTTACGATTTACATGTGAAATTATTACCTGGCTACAACAGCAGCAGGTAAAAATGGTAATTATGGCTTGCAACACCAGTTCTGCTTTAGCCCTAGAAACCGTGCGTCAAGAATTCAGCATACCTATTTTGGGAGTCATCCTACCAGGTGCAAAAGCTGCGGTGCAGCAAGGAAAGCGGATTGGTGTAATTGCCACTCCAGCTACAGCTAAGAGTAATGCTTATAAGCACGCTATTCTCGAAATTGCTCCTGATGTCCAAGTCTGGCAAGTAGGATGTCCAGAGTTTGTGCCACTGATTGAGCAAAACCGCATTCACGATCCTTACACTGCACAAGTCGCACGAGCCTACCTAGAGCCTTTATTAGAGCAAGAAATTGACACCTTAGTTCACGGCTGTACCCATTATCCCCATCTTACACCAGTATTGCGATCGCTCCTCCCCTCTCAAGTCCAGTTGGTCGATCCAGCTGTTCATGTTGTGGCAGCTTGTGCCCAAGAACTAGACTTACTAGGCTTAAGAAATACTCACCTACCACTACCAACTCGCTTCGCCGTCAGCGGTTGTCCGCAACAGTTTTCCCAGTCAGGAGTGCAGTGGCTAGGCTATACCCCAATGGTTGAAGA